>JAGHVG010000001.1 GCA_018064405.1 Candidatus Enterousia scatequi
GGTGTGTTGCATTTGTTGGGTTATGATCATTTGAATAATCGTCAGGCACGTGTTATGGAAGGAAAAGAAGTTCAAATATTAAAAACATTAGGGATTAAAAATCCATACGCAGATGAAAATGCAGTTAAACATAGTAATAGTATATTCAAATATATTATCAGTGGTGTGTGTGGAATTTGTGCTGCGTTGGGTTTTGCGCCATTTAATTTATGGTGGTTATCTGTTGTTGCAATTGGCGTTATGTATTATATTGCAACACGTGAATATAAAAGTGTTCTATACGCATGGTTTCTGGCATTACCGTTTGGTGCGTGTTATGCAATTGCAATGTTTTGGTGGGTGTTAAATTCTATATATGTTATTCCGGAATTGACACAACAATTTGCGGTTTGGACAATTCCTGGCATAATTGGAATTGGTCTGTTTGGCGCGATGTTTTTTACAATTCCGTTTGTAGTTGTATCGTGTATACGCATGAAATCTGGGGTAAAACCGATTTTATTTGCTGTGGCATGGGTGTTGGTTTTGTGGTTGCGTGAATGGGTTTTTACTGGTTTCCCCTGGAACCCGTTTGCAAATGTTTTTATTAATATACCGCCTGTAGCAAATTCAATGGCATTGTGGGGTGCTGTTGGACTCTCGTTTGTTGCAATTGGTTTAATTGCATCGTTGGTTGGTGTTTTGCGTAACAGAAAATGTGGTTTTTGTTGGATTACATTTTTGTCTTTCGTTGCATTAATGGGAATAGGGGCAATCGCAGGTTCGTCAAATATGTTATATGCGGAATATGGTGCAGATGCCCCAATGCCAATTATTAGAATTGTTCAACCGGCAACAGATCAGGATGAAAAAACACCGTTTGCTGTTTTTGACCGCATGACACGTGCACAAAATCGTATGAATGATTTAGTGCAAATGGCATCTGAAAATGTTCCGGATATAGTTGTGTATCCTGAAACAACATATCCATTTTTTGTTCGTCCCCATGATGCGATGCCAATGGCGAGTGCGTTGAAAACCAATGTAATTGCTGGTGCAAATAGTGTGGCGGATGGAAAAATATACAATTCTATGATTGTGGCTAACACATCGGGCGATATAACAAACATATATTCTAAATCGCATTTGGTTCCGTTTGGTGAATATAGCCCACTTGGGTTTATGCCGTCACCGTCTGATTTGACGGCGGGGCGGGGGCCTGAACTTATATCCATATATTATGGCGATGATCAGGAATTTTTATTCGCACCGGCGGTTTGTTATGAAATTATATTTTCAAATTCATTGGTTGGACGCGATGACTTGGATGCAATTGTTAATATAACAAACGATAATTGGTTCGGAAATACCCCGGGTGTATATCAGCATTTGGATATGGTTCGTCGTTATGCAATCGAATCGGGGTTGCCGATTGTGCGTGCAAATTATTCGGGTATTAGCGCGTTTGTGTTATCGGATGGTTCGGTTATATCGTCGTTGCCGGTGGGGTTGAGGGGAACACTCGATGGGTTTGTATGGGGGGCGCATTTGACACCATATCGGTGTATTGGTCTGAATGGTTGGGTAATAATAATTTTACTGTTTTCGATATTAATGGTTGGCTTTTCTGGTGGTGCCAGGGATGAATAATATGTAAATCTTGACTTTTGATTGGTAAAAGATTAGTATTTTAATCACGATGATGTTTGTTGATTTTATTTTTACAGCCACAACAACTACAACCCCTTTGGGGGTGTAATTTCTATTTGCACATATCTTGTGCACGCATTATAATCAGTTCAGTTAAAACAATAAAATAATGTAAATTAAAAAGGTATTTAATTATGTCTTATCCAATTGAAACAATCCGTCATTCGTTGGCGCATGTTATGGCAGCAGCGGTTAAAAAGTTATATCCAGATGTTAAATTCGCGGGTGGCCCTGCGATTGAAAATGGATTCTATTACGATTTTGATACAGAACACAGATTTTCAGAAGAAGATTTTGCTGCGATTGAAAAAGAAATGAAATCACTGATTAAATCAGACGGTCGGTTTGACCAAAAAATAGTATCACTGGATGAAGCCAAACAGATATTTGCAGATCAGCCATATAAAATGGAATGGTTAAACGAATATGATGCAAATGGCGAACAGTTGTCTGTGTATACTTTCCGTGATTTTGTTGATTTGTGTCGCGGGCCACACGTTGCATCGTCCAAGGATTTACCCAAGGATGGATTTAAAATTAAATCTGTGGCGGGTGCTTATTGGAAGGGTGATTCAAAAAATAAAATGTTGCAACGCATTTATGTTGATGCGTTTGCGTCGGCCGAAGAATTAGAACAATACTTGAAAATGGTTGAAGAAGCGGCGGCACGTGATAACCGTAAACTGGGCAAGGATATGGATTTGTTCCATTTTGAACCTGAATATGCACCGGGTGCGGTATTTTGGCACGACAAGGGATATAAAATTTATCGTAAGTTAATTGAATATATCCGTTGGCGTCAGGAAAAGGCAGGGTATCAGGAAATATCAACACCATCTGTGATGGATAGATGCCTGTGGGAACGCAGTGGTCACTGGGCAAAATATGGTGCACATAATTATTCAGGTAAAACCCAAGATGGCAAGGTGTTTTGTGTAAAACCCATGTCGTGCCCAGGCGGAATGTTGGTCTTTGGTCAGGGGATTAAATCATATAAAGATTTACCGTTGTATTTGGCTGAATTTGGCAAGGTGAATCGTTATGAAGCCGCAGGTTCTCTGGCGGGATTGATGCGTGTTCGTGAATTTACCCAGGATGATGCACATATTTTCTGCACAGAAGATCAGTTGGAGGCAGAAGTTGTAAAAATATTGCGCTTCATTAAGGATATTTATGGCAAATTCGGATTCGATAAGATTTCTATGAAATTGGCGACACGTCCAAATTCTGAATTCCGTATTGGGTCTGATGAAGTTTGGGATAAGGCAGAAGGTGCATTAAAGCATGCATTGGACGCAAACGGTATTGAATATGAAATTGCTGAGGGGGACGCAGCATTCTATGGGCCAAAAATTGATAATTATTTGCGCGATTCTATGGGGCGTGTATGGCAGTGTGGAACGGTTCAGCTGGATATGAATTTGCCGGAACGTTTTGATTTGTCGTATATTGGCGAAGATGGTGAAAAGCATCGTCCGATTATGTTACATCGTGCAATGTTGGGGTCAATTGAACGGTTTATGGGAATATTGTTGGAATCGACAGGTGGAAATTTGCCGTTATGGTTGTCCCCAGAACCAGTTGTGGTTGTGCCAGTGTCTGAAAAATTCCGTGATTACGCAAATGATGTTGTTGAGAAATTGCGTGATGCCGGGGTGAGTTCTCGTGCGGATTTGCGTGATGAAAAAGTTAATTACAAGATTCGTGAATTATCACTCGCCAAGACACCGATTATTGCTGTTGTTGGCGACAAGGAAATGGGTGACAAAACTGTGACTCTGCGTTATCTGGGCAAAGATGGTCAGGAAGCAGTTGCGCTGGACAAATTTGTTGCCCAGATGACAGAATCTGTAAAAATGCCAAAATAAAGAAAAGGAGAAAGCACATGAAAAAAATAGTGTCTATACTAATGTTGGTATTGGTCGTTGTGACGGTTGCAGCGTGTTCGTGCAAGTGCAGTAATGAACCAATAGTGCATGAAAATCAGAAACTGATTGTTCCACCAAATTTTGGTAATATGCCAAAATAATTTTCTGTTAGGGTTTGTTTTAGACATATTTTTGTGATATAATATGGTTTGAAATAAACCTACGAACAGGGAGAATGTTGTCATGGAAGATGAAAATTTAGATTTACTTGATTTAGATGATGCAGCGTCTGATAGTTTGCCGGATGCGGCGCCGTTGGTTGCGCCACGCCCAAAAAAACCATGGTTGTTGATGGTTGTTGGGTTGGCTGTGATTGCGTTGGCAACATTTATAATTGTTCATACAATTAGTTCTGAAAATTCATCTGCCGTGGATATTGATTTGGATGTACCTGCGGTTGTTGTTGATGGTGATGTGGCAGATATTAAACCAGCTGAGCCGAAAAAGCCAGAGGTTGCACCTGCACCAGTGGCACCGTTGCCACAACCTGCAGTGAAAGAGGTTGAAAAGCCAGCGCCTGTTGCGCAAGCGAATGCAAATCCAAGTGCACCTGTTCACGTTATTCAGGACAGAAAAGAGGTTACATTTAATCCGGATAAACCCGCAAATGTAAAACCTGCGGCAAAGGCAGCGCAGAAAAAAGCTGTTGCAAAACCTGCGGTAAAGACCAGTTCTAATTCATGGTATGTACAATTGGGGTCATATAGTTCGCGCAGTTTGGCGGAAAGTGGTGAACGTCAGTTGCGTCGTGCGCATCCAGGGTTGCTTGAAGGGCAACAAACTGTTATTTTGGCAGCAGTTTTGAAAAATGGAACGACAACATATCGCTTGCGCGCGGTATTTAACAATCAGAACGATGCAAACGGTTTTTGCCGTAATGCAAAATCTGATGGCTTAGATTGTTATGTCGCAAAATAATCAAAGGGGATAAAAATGAGATTAGGTTGGGCTGAAATACTGATTATAATTTTGTTGGTCGTGATTTTATTTGGCCATAACAAAATTCCAGGTATGATGAAAAATTTAGCAGATGGTATAAAAATATTTAAAAAAGAAGTTGCAGTTAAGCCAGCGGATAAAAAGGCGGTAACCAAAAAAGCAGCAGCCAAGAAAAAGACCGTTTCTAAAAAATAATACCATAATAAAAAACATCCCGCCGAAATGGCGGGGTGTTTTTTTATTGATAAATTTTATTAACGGTTTTGTTCGTATTCTTCCTGTTCTTCAACAGTCATTGTTGCCAATGGACGTGCAACCAGACGCTGAATCCCGATTTCGTCACCAGATATAACGCTGTATCCAAATGTTCCGTTATCCAGGCGATTTAATGCTTCGTTTATTTTACGCAGTAAATTATTATCACGTTGTTGCATACGCAAATTTGATGCAATTTCCTGTTCCATTGATGCGCTATCAGTATCGTCGCCAACCGCAGCAGTATCGGATTGATCCGCCATACGAACAGAATTTAACACTGTGGCTGCGTTATTTTCTAGTTCTTGTTTTTGTGCAGATAATAACTGATAAAAATACGCCAACTGCTCAGGACACATATATGGTTCTGATTTTTTTGGAACATACTTCGGTGGCAGTTCTATTTTCTTAAAATCTTTCTTGGCCATCGTTTTAACCCTTTAATTCATTAATCCAATTTTTTAATGTTTCTTCGTCCATAACACCTGTGCGTGCCTCAATCAATTCACCGTTTTTAAATGCTAATATTGCAGGTATTGATCTGATTCCGTATTTCATCGGCGTCATGCGATTTGTATCATCAATTTCAAACTTTATAAATTTAACATCAGGAACTTCGTCTGAGACAGATTCAAATATAGGACCAAACATACGACATGGACCACACCAGGGTGCCCAGAAATCAGCCAAGGTTAGACCATTTTGAACCATTGATTGAAATGTTGAATCGTTCGCGTGTTCTATTGCCATGTTTTTCTCCTTTGCATGTTGATTATGTGAAAGAGTGTATTATAATTGGCTTAAAAAGCAAGGGAAAACGTCATGAATAAATTCATATACATGGATGCAGCAGCCAGTTTCCTGAAACCACAAGCTGTACTAGAATCTGAGGGGGATTTTTTGCGTAATAGATATGCAAATGCTGGGCGTGGCGTGTGCGAGCGTGCGGCGGCGGTGGATGACATGGTTGATAAAACACGTCGTTTTGTGGCTAAATTTATCGGTGCAGATGCCGATTCTATTGTTTTTACCTTTGGTGCAACTGATGGGTTTAACAGAATCGTGAACATATTAAAAAACACCCCTGGAATGTTGAATAAAAATACTGTATGCGCGGTATCTGATCTGGATCATCACAGTTTTAGGGGACCATTTGAGATGTCGCCCGCCAAAACCATTGTGTGTCCATTGGATAAAAATATGGATATTGATATTAAACGTATTCCATGTGCGGATATTTTGCTTATAACGGCGATGTCCAATGTTTTGGGACATGCACAAAATGTGAAAAAAATTATATCTGTGGCACGCAAGGCAAATCCGAATGTCATTGCGATTGTTGATTGTGCCCAATATGTTGTGCATGAAAAAATAGATGTTAAAAAATGGGATTGTGATTTTATGTGCTTTTCGGGACATAAAATTGGTGCTGATACTGGGGTGGGGGTAATGTATATTAAAAATCCAAAACGTTTTAGTCCTGATAAATTTGGTGGCGGAATGGTTGCAAAAATATATGGTAAAAAATGGATATTAGAATCGGCACCAATTTGTTTTGAAGCAGGAACGTTGCCAATTACACAAATCGCTGGATTAATGCCTGCGATAGATTCGTTGATTGATAAACGCCCTGATTTAGATTTAATAAAATATATGTATGATGAACTGGACTATTTAAAGCAAATAAAGATTCTGTCCAAACGTGATGCTGCGATTCTGTCGTTTGTAATTGATGGTATGCATCCGTTGGATGTTGGAACAATATTAGGTGTAAATAACATATGTGTGCGCGTCGGAAATATGTGTGCATCGTGGATACATAAATATATGTCTGTATCGGGCTGTGTTCGTTTGTCTGTTGGGCCATGGAATACTAAGTCAGATGCGCGTGCGGTTATTAAAGCAATAAAAAAAATAGTGGAAAAATAATGCCAACACGTGAAGAAATCATTGAAAAATTAAAAACAGTATTTGATCCTGAAATTCCTGTGAATGTATGGGATATGGGACTGATTTATGATATTATAATTGGTGATAAGGTAATAACAATAAACATGACGTTTACATCACCAACATGTCCGATGATGCAGGAAATATTAGACCAGGTAAAGCAGGTTGTATCATCAATAGCAAATGGTGCAGATGTTAATGTAAATTTGGTTTGGGAACCGGCATGGGATTTGTCGCGTATGTCAGATGCTGCAAGAATAGAACTAGATTTGACCAATATGGGATGGTGATAATGACATATACTGAAATGAAGCAGACATTGAATATGGTTTCGGATCCTGCCGCAAGGTTGGAATTGGTGATGGATTTTGGCAAATATCTGGAACCTGTGCCAGATGGCGCAAAATGTAGTGAAATAGTTGGGTGCACATCGTTGGTTGAAATCTGCAATTTTAATGGGCGGTTGTATGGTCGTGCCGATTCGGCAATTGTGCGTGGCATTGTTGCATTATTGTTGGCAATGATTGATGAAAAAACATTTGCGCAGATAAAGAAAATGGATTTGTGGGGCGAATTTCAATCTTTAAATTTGCAACTAGGAACAGGTAGAGTAGGGGGGGTAAATTCTATGATTCGTTTTTTGCAAAATTTATGATAAAATGCACATATCTGTGGGGGAATGATAAATGGGTGACGACGAGAAAATGCTTAAAATTGGTACGTGGGCACTGTGTGGGGTGTTGCTGTTAACCGTAATTTTGCAGGTGTGTTATCGGACACAAAATAGAACACGTAAGATGATTAAGAATGAAATTGTTAGTATTCAGCGACAAACCACAATAGAACAGGGACGCTTTGAATCGTTTACACGCCCAGAATTTTTACGCGATAAGGTCGTGATGATAAACCCAAAGGCCGAAACAGTTGGTTACAGTAAAAACATTTCAATTAACGATTTGGGATACAAAAAATAATGTATGAAGTTGGCAAGGATATTAATAAATTTGGTTTTAAGCGTGTGAATACTGCAACGGTCGCGCATCGGCGAATTAATTTTTTATATAAATGGATTATATGTTTGGTTTTTGCGGTGTTCGTTTGTAAAACACTGTTCTTGGGTATTCAGGGAAATGATATAAATCATAATGATGAAAGCAGTTGGCTGAATGAACGTGCGGATATTTATGATAGAAATGGCGAGGTTTTGGCCAAAAATATTATTTCTGGTCATATTATGTTGCGACCCAAGGTGGTGACAGATGTTGATGCAACCGCGCAAGTGATACATCGGATTTTACCGGAATATTCTGTCAATGATGCAATCAAGTTAATAAATGAATCTAGTTTCATTTATTTGAAAAAGTTTGCTACTGATGAACAACGACGCATAGTCAGAAATGCAAAGTTGCCGGGTTTGGAAATAGAACCTGTGAAAATGCGCCATTACCCCAAGGGACGTCGTTTTTCACACGTAGTTGGTTTTGTTGGAAATGATGGGCATGGTTTGGAAGGGGCAGAATTAACGTATGACGATTACTTAAGGCAGAATAAAGATCCGTTATATCTATCCGTTGATGCGCGTATTCAAGAACAATTTTATACACAACTAACAATCGCTATGCAGAAATATCAGGCCAGGGGTGCAATGGGAATGTTGATGGATTCACGAACCGGGGAAATGATTGCTATGGTATCGTTGCCCGATTATAACCCAGAACGCATAGGGTCAGATCCAGTGCGCAATCGTAAATTTAAACCTATGCGTGATGTTTTGGAAATGGGTTCAATCTTTAAGATATTTAATACCGCATTAGCGTACGAAAACGGAATTAATAAAAAATATTATGTTGCAAAACCATATAATATACTTGATGCACGTGGGCGTGTGGCAACGACAATTCATGACGTTAGTTCGTTTAAACCATCACATCCAAATTTTACAGTTGATGAAATTATGTTACATTCGTGTAATGTCGGCAGTGTTCAAATTGCACTGGACTTGCCAGATGGTGCCCAGAAATCATTTTTTGAACGTGTGCATTTATCAGAACCCTTGAATTTGGAATTTGGTAAAACAGAACGGTCTTTGATGCCTAAAAAGTGGGGACCTGTGGAAAAGGCAACCGTATCGTTTGGTCATGGAATATCGGTGACACCAATGCACCTGTTGCTGGCGGTTAACGCAATGACAAATGGTGGTATTTATATTTATCCAACATTGCTTAAACGAAATATTGGGCGTGTGGTTGGTGAACGCGTTTTGGACGATGGAATATCGGCAAAGTTGCGTGAAATAATGGTCCGTATTGCAGAGGAAACAAGTGGTAAACAGGCGCGTGTTTCAGGAATAACAATTGGTGGTAAGACCGCAACAGCAGAAAAACGTGATAGTGCAGGTAAGGCAGATTCAAAAAGAAATACAACTGCATTTATTGGTGTTTTCCCTGCAGAAGCACCGCAATATATTATTTTGGTTGTTCTGGATGAACCACAGGGAACAAAAGAATCCTGGGGATGGCGAACGGCTGCATGGAATGCGGTGCCAACAACAGGAAAAATATTAGATGGAATCCTGCCATTGCTATTTGAATAAATTTACGCTATAATTATTCTGATAATAAAAAAAAGAGTAAAGCGTGAGAAGTATAGTTGATAAGTCCGTGTTGGGTCAAACATGGATGTTGCCTGATGATATTGGTATTGGCGGTGATAAAGATTTTGTAACAAATATTTTGCATCTACGTGGAATTGTTGATGATGCTGATGTTATGCGGTTTTTGTCGCCTAGTGTTAAGGATTCTATGCCAAATCCGTCTGTGTTGCGTGATATGGATAAAGCAGTGAGTGTTATCATTAACGCAATTTGTGCAAAACAGAAAATAGCAATATATGGTGATTATGATGTTGATGGAATAACATCAACTGCAATATGCGTAAAATATTTACGTGCGATTGGATGTGATGTTGTGTGGTATATTCCAACGCGTGATGGTGAAGGATATGGGTTAAATAACAGTGCGATTGATAAGTTGGCTGATTTGGGTGTTAATTTAATATTAACCGTTGATTGTGGAATAAGTTGTGTTAGTGAGGTGGAATATGCAAAATTGCATGGTTGCAATATCGTAATTACGGATCATCATTTACCAGAAGTTTTATTGCCAGATGCAGACGCGGTCGTTAATCCCAAACGTATAGATGATGAATCTGGGCTAAATTATTTGGCTGGGGTTGGCGTTGCGTTTTTGGTGTTGGTGGCGTTAAACCGTGAACTAAAAAAATTAGATACTTTTAAAGATGTTGTTGATGGTATTAATTTGTTGGATTATTTGGACTTGGTTTCTTTGGGGACAATATGCGATACAATGCCATTGATTAATTTAAATCGTGCATATGTTGCCACCGGTTTAAAGGTTATGGATTTACGTCATAATTTGGGACTTAAAACATTAATGGATGTCGCCAAGGTCAAAAAACCAACAGTATATTCGGCTGGGTTTGTTTTGGGACCGCGCTTAAATGCGGCGGGACGTCTTGATTCGGCAGAACCAGCGTTGGAATTATTATTGACTGATAATCCATTAATTGCGCGTGATTTAGCGGAAAAATTGCACGCAATGAATCAGGAACGTGTCGACATTCAAAACGCTATTATGGTTGATGCCATAGACAAGGCGCAAAAATGCTGCGATAAGGGCAGGTGCAGTTTATTCGTTTGTGGTGATGGATGGCATGGTGGAATTATGGGTATAATAGCTGGGCGATTAAAGGATAAGTATAACCTGCCAACGTGTGTCGCAACAAAAATAGATGGTGTAATAAATGGCTCTGGGCGTTCTGTGGCCTCGGTAGATTTGGGTAAAATTATTCATGATGCAATTGACGCCGGGATTGTGTCTGAAGGTGGTGGCCATGCGGCTGCGGCTGGGTTTTCGTTGCCTGAAAATAAAGAACAGGATTTTTGTGAATTCTTAGAAAATGCTGTGATGAAGCAATTAAATGGGGCAAAGCCCACGCCAACGGTAATGGTGGATGCAGAATTAGATGCGTCAGGGGCAAATATGGGGTTGGTTCGTGAACTATCTAAAATGGAGCCTTTTGGTCAGGGAAACCCTGAACCTGTGTTGGTGCTACATGGTGCGGTTTTACGGTTCGCGTCTGTTATGGGATCTGGTTCGCATTTACGTGGAACGGTTGGAACATCAAATGGAACAAATTTGTCGTTTGTTGGGTTTAATTTGGTTGGAACACCGGTGGGTGATTTTTTACTGGACGATGCGAATACAAATACTAAAATAACAATGCTGGGACGATTGAAAGAAAATGATTATAACGGTCGTATCAGCGCACAGTTCACACTAGAAGATATCGCGATTTTATAAATGAAAGAAAATGTTAAATCTTTGATAGAAAAAATAGCAACGGCAAATTCTATTGCGGTTATTGCACATAAGAATCCGGATGCAGATGCCCTGTGCAGTGTGTTGGCAATGCGTCAACTGATAAAACTGAATTTTAACAAGGATTGTGTTTGTGTGTATGATGGTAATATTCCTGAAAATTTAGAAATGGTGCCATTACGTCCATTGTTAAAATATTACGAACATACAGATTTATCCGTTGCGTACGATTTGGTGATATTATTGGACTATGGTACGGTTAAGAATATTGGCGGTCCACAGGTTATTATTGATAATGCTAAATTTGTTGCCGAAATAGATCATCATAAAAACGACAATAAATTGGGCGCACTTTGCATAGATAATGAAAATGCTGTTGCCACAGGTGAGGTTTTGTTTGATATCCTTACAGAAGCAAACTGGAAAAAAGATAATTTCATTTCGGATTTAATTGCGCTGGCAATATTGACTGATTCGGGAAATTTTAAATTTGCGCGTAATGGGAACGCATTGCGTATAATGGCACAGTTGGTTGATGGTGGGGTTAATATTGGTAAATTGTTGGCATCATTAAATAATAAACCACCCAAGGCGGTTCAGACAGAGGCACGTGTCGCATCAGAAGCAGAGTTTTTTTATCATAAACGTTTGGTTTTGGCGACAATGTCCACGCGCGATTATCGGCATATTGATGGTCGTGGGGAAATTGTGCTAGGGTTGTTAAATCAAATCAAGGGTGTTGAGTATATTGTGTTGCTAAAACAGCAAAAGCAGGACCAGATAGGGGTTTCATTGCGCAGTAAAACACAACCTGTTAATCAAATCGCAGAGGCGTTGGGGGGTGGTGGTCATATGTTTGCATCGGGTGCAGTTGTTCGCGATAGTTTGGAAAATGTGCGTGCTAAAGTTTTAGAATTATTTAAAGGAATATGAGAGAGATGAAAAAAATATTTATTCTAATTTGTTGTTTGTTTGTGGCATCGGGGGCAGGTGCCACGGTTGATAAGAATTTGGTGTCGGCGGCAGAAAAATATTTAAATTCTGTGACGGGGTTGTCGGGTGATTTTATACAGAGTGCGAACGGAAAATCTGACAAAGGAACATTTTCTATGTTACGCCCTGGGCGTGTTAGGTTGGATTATGATTCATTGCCGGTTCAATTAATTTCAGATGGCGAGGATTTGTATTTCTTTGATAAATCGTTAGATCAAATTACAACGGTTCCGTTGACCAGTACACCAGCTGGTATATTGGTGCGCAAAAATATAAATCTGCATAGTGCCGATATTGTTGTTGATGAAACAACCGATGGTGACAATACGTTTGCTTTAAAAATGTACATGCGGGATCAAATTGGACTCGGGACGATGACGGTTGTTTTTGATAGGCAACCTGTGAAGTTAAATTCCTGGACTGTTGTTGATGCCACTGGGGCAAAAACAAATGTGACATTTCATGATTTGAAAACAAAGACAAATTTTGCCAAGGATTATTTTCAGATTCAACGGCATAAAATGGTTAATACTGCCGGTGGTGACGACTTTTACGATTAATAATGTTTGGAATAAGTTGGGCTGAATTTTTAGTAATAATTTTGGTTGCAATTTTAATTGTGCCTGCGCGAAATTGGCCGGATGTTGCGCGTTTCTTGGCACGCGTTGTGCGTTTTGTTCGGGACTTGGTTTGGCGTATTACAGATGCATCAGAAAAAATTAAAGACAAAATTGATTTACAAAAACCCATTGATGATTTAGTTCATACAACAACAGATGATATATTGGCTGATTTTTCATCCAAGATTAAGAAAAAAACTAGGCGTAAAAAATGAAAAAAATGACATTGATGCAACATTTTGCTGAATTACGCCGACGGTTTCTGTGGACATTGTTGATATTATTGGTGGCATTTGTCGCGGGGTGGTATTTAGCACCATATTTACAAAATCTGTTGATAATACCGTTGTTGCGTGTTTGGCCAGATGGCGCGTTAATATATACTGGCATAACAGATGGATTAATGATTAATTTGTCACTGGCATTCACGATTGCGTTATGTGTGACGATACCTGTGGGGTTGTGGCATTTGTGGGCATATATAGAACCAGGATTGAAAAAGAAGGAAAAAAATTTTGTGTGGCCCGTTATATTGATGTCGCCAGTGTTGTTTTTTATCGGGGCCTTATTTGCATTTTATGTTCTGTTCCCGTTTGTTTTTGGGTTCTTTATAGAACTTAATGAATCTGCGCAGATTCCGACTGTTTTGTTGCCTGTGGCACGTGATTATTTTGTTTTTGCAGTAAATTTAATGAAGGTTTTTGGTTTCGCATTTCAGTTGCCGTTGGTGATGGTTGTGCTGAATCGCGTAGGCATTTTGTCAAAGCAATCTGTAATAAAATCACGCAGATATGCAATAATCGGAATAGTAACTATTGCTGCAATTTTAACACCGCCAGATATAGTGTCCCAGATGCTGCTGGCATTGCCATTGTTAGGTCTATTTGAAATAAGTTTGTTGTTTATGCGGGATTAGTTTTGTGATATAATCTGTGCGTGCAGACAAAAATACCGTTATTTTTATTGGTAATAGGATTGATATTATCGGGTTGTGATTTACAACCTAGGATTGTTAATTTACCTAATACTATTGATGAGTTTATTACCGGGCGATATCCAGCATTGTTGGCGGATCCTCAGTCCGAGATATATGATTCCGCGGCATCTGACTATGGGGTTTATGCATCACCAAATTTATATGGAACTTATTCTGAATCGGTTGACGATTATGTGTTATATGCCAGTGTGTCTGATTATGATATGCCAACATATGGAACATTAGAACAGCCCCAAATGTCATCCGAATCGGTTGTGGTTGATGAACCGGGGGATTTCTTGGTTGTTGGAATGTATGGCGGTGATATAGAACAGAATGCAAATGTTGTTGCACAAGATGTGAAGGTTGCAGATGCCCCCGCGGTATCTGATAATGCAACACGTGTTGCGGTAAAAAGTATAACGGTTTCACCGGGGGATACGCTATATTCTATATCACGAAAATATGAGATTCCAGTGAACGATTTAGCGGTTATGAACAATATGAACGCACCGTTTACGGTGTCGGTTGGGCAGGTATTAAAGGTTCCTGATTTGGCGTCTGTAAATGCAAATAATATAGTGAAACCAGAACAACCCGTTGCGCCAAAGGTGGCGGTAAATAATATCAGCCAACCAGTCCCAGAAAAGCAAGCGGTGCCAAAGATTTCGTCTGATCCAACAAAACAGTTGCCGAAAATAGCAACACGTTCTTCATCTAAGTTTTCATGGCCTGTCAGGGGACGTGTTATATCTGAATATGGCGCAAAAAGCAACGGACTGTTTAATGATGGTATAAATATTGCATCAGCAAAAGGAACATCTGTCAAGGCGGCAGAAAATGGTGTGGTTGCCTATGCCGGGAATGAAGTTAAGGGTATGGGAAATTTGATTATTATTCAGCATAGTGATGGGTGGATGACGGTTTATGCCCATATGGATTCCATGGGGGTAAAACGCGGGAACAAGGTGACTGTTGGACAAAAAATAGGGACGGTGGGGACATCTGGCAAGGTTGATGAACCGCAGTTGCATTTTGAGGTACGCAAGGGAACAAAAGCATATAACCCTACACAATATTTAAAGAATTAGCATAAAAACTTGATTTTATAGGAAAATACCGTATAATTACTGCACAGTTTTGGATGCATAGCTCAGTTGGTAGAGCAACTGACTCTTAATCAGTGGGTCCAGGGTTCGAGTCCCTGTGCGTCCACCAAAATATTTCCGATCGATTTTACCGATCGGTTTTTTATATAGGTATTTTTTCTCATTTTTTTCTTGTTGAAATGATATGGGTTTTTCGTCACAATATCTATATGGCAACCAACGTAACAAAGGGGGATTCAATGAATCATTTACAAATGTGGTCCGCGATTGATTCCTTTGCGAAGGCAAAAGGAACAACGGCATCTGGGTTGGCGAAAATGTCTGGGCTTAATCCGACAACTTTTAACAAGTCAAAAAGAATGACAGAATATGGTCAGGAACGTTGGCCATCAACACAGAGTTTATCTAAGATTTTAAACGCTACGAATACTTCGTTTTCAGAGTTTGCTAAATATATTCATGATTAATTTACAGTTTTAAAAAGGGTTTCAAGACGATCTGGGTAATTCCGGATCGTTTTTTTGTGTGTGATAATATGAATATTTTCTTGTTACTTTATATGACTTTTGTCATAAAGTGCCTTTTTTCCTAGTGATAATAGGAGCCGATTCGGAACATAATATGTGCATGGTAACACGAACAAAGGGAGGATACCATGAACCACGCACAAATTTGGAACGCAATTGACACATTAGCAAAAGAAAAAGGGTATTCTGTATCTGGATTGGCGCGCGCCTCTGGATTGGATGCCACAACTTTTAATAAATCTAAACGTTTGTCAACCTATGGCCAGGAACGTTGGCCTACGACGTATAGTATTTCTAAAATTTTGAATTCTACGCATACTACTTTTTCAGAATTTGCAAAATATGCAGAATAAATCTGTCACAGAAAAACATCCGGTGATAGTCGCACCGGGTGTTTTTTTATAGGTATTTTTTCTTATTTTAAAACTTCCGATATCGTTTGACTTTTTGGCCCATTTGATAAAAAATTTCAGTGATATTAAAAAGAAGACAGATATGCAATATAGCCCAGTGTTACACAAGTTGTCTAATGGTGTGACTGTAATTTTAGATCCAATGGATATTGAAACTACAACCGTAAAGGTCTGTTTTAAAACAGGTTCACGTGATGAGGCACCAAATGAATATGGTTTAACACATTTTTGCGAACATATGTTATGCAAAGGAACGCGCAGGTTCCCATCTAAAATATCTATTGATGATTTTATGGAAAAAAACGGTGGTATTAGGAATGCCGGAACAGGATCGTCTGTGCTGGTGTTTCGTGGTAAAATTTTACCAGAAAATATTCATGCTATGATAGAATTGTTCGCAGAACAAATTCAGGCGTCTTTATTTTTGCCACAAAAAATAGAAACAGAACGCAGTGTTATAATTGATGAACTGCGTCGTGCGATGGACGACCCCGAAGAACAACTGGGATATTTTATTTCTAATACTTTGTTTGGTGGAACAACTCCGTCCTATAAAACACTTGGCACCGTTGAAAATATTATGTCTTTTACGCGTGATCAAATGTTGGATTGGGTGGGCAGTCGTTTGTCTGCAAAAAATTGTATAATCGGCATATCTGGTAAAATACTGGATAGTGATGATTTGCTGGCATGTATAGAGAAAAATTTTTCATCCCTACCAACGTTTGATGTGCCAGAAAATTCTAAAATTGTTTATACGCCAACGGTTGCACATAATTTACGTTCGTATAAGGAAAATGTGAAATTACGTATATATTTTCCAGATTTGTATGATCAAAGTTTGGATAAAGTGTTTGAACAAAAGTGTGTAAATAAGTTTGAAACATTTTTGATTAAAAAATTGTTTCGTATGCTGCGTTATGAAAATGGTCTGGTGTATGATTTTGGTGGAACTAATATAGGTAACGAAAAAAAAGGATGGAGTGGTTTCGCCACAGAAACATCCAAGGAACATATTAAACGTGCGGTTTCGTTAATCGCTAAGGGTTGTTATAAATTCTATAATAATCCACGCTTGACGGATAACGATTTGTTACGTATGCGTGCCGAAAAACGTTTGTTTAATGCAGATTGGTTGGAATCGGCAAATGCGCGTAGCAGAACGCTGATTAGTTTTTATATAGATTTTGGTAAAATATATGATCATTACGAATTTGTAAAAATAGGGCGCACGATTACCGCCCAGGATATCATTGATAAATCGCGTGGATATTTTGATGGACCTATGTCAATCATTACCCAGGGCGATAGTTTTGATGCTGATTTAAAGGCCGTTTGGGTTGAGAATTTTAAGTAAGAAATGCATCCTATGGTAATGTTTTGATTTTCGGTATATTATTTGTTTCGTGGGGGGAAAAGAAAAGCCATGAAACGAAAAATTATACCAATTTTAATTTCATCGACTTGCTTAACATCGGCGGTGGTAATGGCTGTACCTGCAAAGACATCAGATTCACAACATCAAATTTTAGTTGTGTATTATTCTTTGACTGGAAATACGGCAGAGGTTGCAGATGCAATTGTTGCCCATACGGGCGCGGATGTATTTGAAATCAAAACTGCCACCGAATACCCCACAGATTCATCTTTGCGCAGGGCGGTTATTCAGGGTGAAATAGATTCGGGAACATTGCCAATAATTAATAATAGCCCTAAGGATTTATCCAAGTATGATGTTATATTTATTGGGTCTCCAATTTGGGCAAATCATTTGTCTTTGCCGGTTCAAGCATTTTTAACAAATAATAATTTGTCTGGGAAACATGTGTATCCGTTTATATCACATGCGGGCGGTGGTAAGGGCGAAAGTTTTAAAGATGTCGCTAAATATTGTACTGGGTGTGTTGTGGATATGGATGGTTGGACCAGTTGGGGTGGCGGAAAGCAACGTGGTATCGATCGTTGGATAGATAAAAAACTTAATGCAGAATAAATTTTGTTGTTGGTTAATAAAAATTTCAATGTTTTTTATTTTTATTTTAATAATAAAACGCACCATTAGGTGCGTTTTATTCATATGCTTGGGTTTAATACAATTTTCCCCATGCAGCTTTATATCCGCCATCACGTTCAAGAACAATTTTTGAATTCTTTAATTGTGTTGCTGTTAAGCCGCGAATAATATACGATTCTTCCAATTTGTTAGCATGTGAATTTGTCAAAGTTGGCAAATCAATATTCATACTGGTTGAATCGCATGACCATTTTGAATCTTCTTGGACCTGGCATGGATATATTTTTACGTTATATGTTTTGTTTAGGCGTAAATCATCCAAGCTGACCAACATTTTAAGTCCAGAATCTGTTTCATAGAATTTTATGTATCCCATTTTGGATTCGCCACCTTGTGAATTGCGTGTATACATTTTTGCAGTTACTTTGTTCACGTCAGCATCTTCATAGGTTTGATAGAATACAACTGGATCTGTTTTTTTATGTTGTTTTGAATGTTTGGCTGCAGGGCAGGTACATGCAGATAGCGTAACAATGGCACCTAATACTGATGCACATACAACGGCTTTTGATGTTAATAGTTTCATGTTTTTTCTCCTTTGTTGGTTTAAAACCGATATATATTATATAACCGATTTGTGCAAATATCGTCAGGTTTGAATTCCTGTGAAATACTAGGAATTCATGCGCATAGCGCGTTTTCACGTTTCGTGATATTCTAATTTATTGTACATAACGAAAGGAGGTTTGTATGTATGAATTAATGCAACGTTTAATCGCATTTAAATATGCATGTAAAATACATCATTGGTCAACAGACAACTATTCAATGCATTTGTTATTTGATAGATTAACAGAGCATGTTGATGATTGGACAGATAGTATCGCTGAATGTTATTTTATGGCAAATGGACATAAAGATGTTTTTAAGGCGAACATTTTAAATCCCAAATATATATCGGATGATTTAATCAAAACATGTACTGATGTTATTTCTTTTATAGAAAACGCCATAGAAAATGAAGAATTAAATGAAGGTATGGTTTCTTTGTTAACAGATATAGAAGCTGGATTATTAAATAAATTAGCATTGGTTAAATTAAACTGATAAAAAAACCGCATTTAAGCGGTTTTTTGTTTTAGTGTTATAATAAAAATCGTCTGAAGTATTTTTCAGACGATTTGGTTCTTGGGTGTGTTTGTTAGAATTTGAATCTAATACCAATATCACCACCAAAATTATGCAATCCTGATGCAATATCAACATAGTTATAGCGTCCTGCAATATCGACTGCAAAACGATTCATGTCAAATGTTACACCAACTGTTCCCATACCAGAGAATTTTGTTTTGCTTAAAGAAGATGCAGGGCCACTTGCGTCAACATCTACGAATGCAATACCTAACCCAATACCCACAAATGGACGAATAACATCCCAATCGCCAAATTCCATATAGTTGTTCATCAACAGTGTTTGTAATTTTGTTGATAATTCAATACCTTGGATGTCGCCAAAATCTTTGGTGTCTTTTGCTTTGGTAAAGATAGAATATTCAATTTCGCTGCGCCATGTTTTGCAAACCTCTAAACCTAATGCTGCATGACCTTGCCATACCATGTCACCGGCTGTTTCCTTGGCATCATTAAATCTGTAGTTCAGATTGGTGTAGCTTAATCCACCATGAACGCCGATATATGTGTTTAATCCCCACAGTTGCCATGTGCTTTCGGTTGGGTATTCTGAATATGCACCTGCAAATGCTGGGCAGGCAATTAATAATGCCAATGTTGATATTGCTAGTTTTTTCATTTGTTTTCTCCTTTGATGTAAAGTTTTTGTGTTTAACTTTTCATGTCAACAATTAGATTTTAACAAACAAATATTTATTTTGATACAGGTATGGATACCTAATTTAATGCTTTAAGAAAAAAATCTTATGTGCTATGGTATCTTCGTGATGAGAAAAATATATACGCTTTTGTTTGGAATAACAATATCTGCTAATGCAATGGCAGAGGTGTTAACAGGTTGTTTGCCTGGCCAGCAGTGTAATTTGGTAGAAGGTGTCTTGTATACAAATACAGGGGTTATTGATACCGGTGGACAGTTTAATGTTATTAGTGGCAAATCGGTTCAGGTGCAAAACAGTGGAACAATAAAAAATGTTTTTTATATACAAGATGTTGCGTTTTTGACACAAGTTATAAAATCAAATAATGATGTAACGGTGTTGCCTGTATCAGTAATAGACAATGGTAGGTTCGATTTGTTGATTGATGGTAATAATAATGTTACCAATCCGATATCTTTGGCAAGAATTGTTGCTGTTTCAGACAAGGCAGATACAATACAAATTAACAACATGACGTATTTATCACTTGATTCAGGGTTTAATTCTGGGGGGTTGAAAGGTAAAACAATAAATGTAGCAAATGGGGATTTAGTATGGATAGATATCGCAGATGATTTTAATAATTTTGATTCGCCTATATTTTATAATAATACTTTTAATATTAATAATATGCCTAAGGTTATTTCGTCTGATACCTTAGCGTCATTGTTTTATTTTTCTGCTTCGGAGCACGATGGTGCGTTATACATTAGTCGTCAAAGAGCCACCAACTATACAAATATATTGAATAACAAGATGGGTGCTTTTTTGGACGATATACGGCGCGATAATCCAAATGATGCTTTGTTGCGCAGGTTGGATTCTGCAGTAAGTTTAGGCGAAATTGATGATATTATTAAATCTGCAGCCAGGTTGAATCCAATTAATCTGATGGATTCTGTTCATGCAATTAATATGTTCAATATAAATGACTTGCAGCACTTGGGTGCAGGATTCAGATTTATGTTGAAACCAGTGTTTGTATTTGGGTCGGGTTTTCAATCTGTGGGTGGTAAAATGTCTGTGTCATCGGATGTTTCAGATAAATTGTATATAGCGTTATCTGGGTATGGATATAAATCATTCTATGATAAAGATGCAGATAATTATGATGTGATGACATTCGGTGGTGATTTACGGCTGGATTATGTCGGTGATAATATCTTTGTCCATGGGATGGCGGGTGCAAATATAAATAATTTTAGTGTTGAATCTGTGTTTGATGGTGATGGGTCAACAGATAATCCGTCGGGGCATAGTTTTTATGCATATGCTGATGGTGGATATAAATTCGTTTTATCTGATGATATTAGTTTGCGTATGTTTGGTGGTGTGGGTATGGATACGCTATCTATATTGAATGATAAAAAGAATAATTTGTTTGGTCGCGCAGGGTCTGATATATCATATGATATTAAAACGGGTGATGTTGTGTATGAATATGATGGACGTATATCGATAAATACATTTGGATATTTAGATGCTGCGCTTGGTGCCAATGTCTGGTTAAATTCTGATGATGCTGGTGGTGGTATATCCGTCAGTGTGTCGGATAGTGATTTGGGATGGATTGGTAAAGTTTCCGCTAATGTTAGATTGCTATTTTAATCGGCAATTTTTCCATGCAGACACGATTTGTTTGCACTTGTTATTTTTATGTTTGCCATTGTTTGTGCATTGTCTGATTTTTCAACGATACATTGTTGCATATATGGTGTGCGGTAAATAAGATGATTGCCCGTTTTATCAGAACCTTCTAATAAACATGACAGGGTTTTATCAATACACGACAGATTAAATGCGCGTTGGATTTCATTTAATGCAGAATCTAATTTTATTAACCGTTCACTTTTTATATTTTCTGGAATTTGATCTGGCATAATGGCCGCGGCGGTATGTGGGCGTGGTGAATATTTAAAACAATATGAATTTATATATCCAACATGTTTAGCGATGTGGAGTGTTTGTTCAAAATCAGAATCTGTTTCGCCAGGGAAACCAACAATAAAGTCACTGGATATTTGTATGTCTGGGCGCGCAATGCGCAATTTATTAACAATGTTTAAATATTGGTCTAAATCATATGGACGATTCATACGCTTTAAAACGTCGGGTGAACCGCTTTGAATTGGCATATTCAGAAACGGCAATAATTTTGCCTCTGACTTAAACATATCAATCAGGTCATCTGTCATTTCGGTTGGATAACTGGATGTAAAACGTATACGCATGATTTCTGGGATTTTTGCGACTTCGCGTATTAAATCAGATAAACGATAAGTTTTACCGTTTTCGTCTGTATATTTATATCCGTTTACATTTTGCCCCAGGAAACAAATTTCAACCGCACCGGTTTTCGCGGCATGAATTGTGTCCTGAATAATGTTGTTAAAACTGCGTGATAATTCGCGACCACGTGTGTACGGAACAATGCAATACGTGCAACAGTGATTACAACCTTCTTGGATTGGAATGTATGATATCAGGGGTGATTTTTCCATCTGGGGCAGGGTATCAAATTTTTCAAGCCCACCCAGGTCGATATTAAATAAACGCGTTTCTGGGTCGGTCAGAATTTGTGGTAATTTATGATAACTTTGTGGGCCCAAAACAAAATTTAAGTCGGGTATTCGTTTAAACGCATCAGCCCCAGATTCACGCGCAACACATCCAACAATGCCAAACAGAGCAGATGTTTTTTTTGCTTTACGAATCCGCCCCAGTGCAGAATAAACCTTGTTCGTTGCCTTTTCGCGCACAGCACATGTGTTAAGAATAATGATATCGGCATCAGAAATTTTATCGGTTTGGGTCAGACCATAATGCGTCATCGCGGCGGCAATTCGCCATCCGTCATACACGTTCATTTGGCAACCAAAAGTTTGAATAAAAAATTTCTGTGGCTTCGTCATAATCATCTGTGTCTTGATTTAAATGCTTTCATACGAACATTTTGCAGACGGTTGTAATGCTTTTGTTGTGCATAGGAAAAACTTTTTTGCTCTTGTTTTTGTTCCCGCTTAATCTCAGCGGATATCAAGGCGATATGTTTTGCCAATTCGTCCATTTTGGATAGTGCAATTTCTTGAAGTCTTGGTAGCTGATTTTGGATGGATACTTCTGTGTCATATTCATCATGTAAAATCTGGGTCACAGATTCTATTGTTGGATGTTCTATATCACGACCAAAAGCGTGTAATGCTTTAAGCAGTACACGCAAGTGTTCGTTTGGACCTATGTTGTGACCAATAATAATTATTTTATTTGGCATATCTTATTTATTATGACCGTTATTTGCACGTTGCTTTTTTACGATTGCTTCACGTGTTTTTGCCAGTGTGTTTAATGCTTGTTGTTGTGCAGCCATTGGTGTTACGATATCTGGAACATCAATAGTTGTTGTGCGTGCACCTAAAACTGGGTCGTATATCAAAGTTGTGTGTTTCATTTTTTATCCT
Organism: Candidatus Enterousia scatequi; assembly: GCA_018064405.1. Taxonomy (GTDB): domain Bacteria; phylum Pseudomonadota; class Alphaproteobacteria; order Rs-D84; family Rs-D84; genus Enterousia; species Enterousia scatequi. The sequence continues at coordinate 23,164 of JAGHVG010000001.1, forward strand.
TTATGCTAATTTTTTTCTGATTATTTCGTTTACAATGGCTGGGTTTGCCTTACCACCAGTCGCCTTCATTACGTTGCCTACAAAAAAGCCAAGTAATCCAACCTTGCCAGATTTGTATTGTTCAACCTGGGACGCATTTGCGGCAATGACGGCATCAACCGCTGATTCAATGGCAGATGTATCGGTAATTTGTTTCATCCCGAATTTGTCGGCAATGTCCTGTGGTGTGCCAGATTCACCATCAAGCATTTTTATAAATATTTCCTTGGCCTGTTTTCCGTTAATTTGATTTTCAGAAATCATATCAACCAACATTGCCAAATCAGATGGTGTAATAATACGTGGCGCGCCATCATCGGAAACTGTTTTTTCATTTGTCACATCCCAATTTTCAGGATGGGCAAATAATTCACTTATCATCCAGTTCGCGATTGGTTTTGCGCGTTGCTTGTTATCGCCAACGGCCACGTCAAACCAATGTGAAATATCGGTTGTTTCGGTTAAACGTGCCGCATCATATTCAGCAAGTCCCAAATCATTTATATAACGTGCACGTGTCGCAGATGGCAATTCAGGCATCGTTTTACGAATACGCTCAATTGTTTCATCGTCAATATATAATGGTAATAAATCAGGGTCAGGGAAATAACGATAATCCAATGCATCTTCCTTGGAACGCAGGACGGATGTTGTTCCGTCACCCTGGGAATAACGCATTGTGTCCTGGGATACGGTGCCACCATTTTCATAGATTTCTATTTGACGACGTGCTTCATATTCAATGGCGTTTTTAATAAATTTAAATGACACCATGTTTTTTGTTTCGGTGCGTGTACGGAATTTTGTGTCACCAACTGGGCGTACAGATACATTAACGTCGGCACGCATTGAACCTTCTTCCATATTTGCCTTAGAAACACCCAGTGCACGTGCAATTTCACGGATTTCGCGCAGGTACCGTTCGGCTTCATCGGGGGATGTTATATACGAATTGTTTTCTGGATTTTTTGTGTCCAAGAATGTTACGATTTCCAATAGTGCAACCCCAGTTCTGTTATAGTCGGCAAATGATTTTGTTGGGTGCATATCGTGTTTTAATTTTCCGGCATCTTGTTCCAGGTGGGCGCGTTCAATAAATATCTTTTTTTGTTTTCCATCATCGCCCATAATTTCAATCCAACCACGACCAACCACCGGTGGTTCATTTGCAGGTTGTGATATCTGATACCCCTGGGGCAGGTCAGGGTAGAAATATTGTTTACGGGCAAACATACTTTTGTGTGAAATTTCTGCATTAATCCCCAGACCGAACTTAATTGCCTGTTCAACACAGTGTTCATTTAATACGGGTAACATACCCGGCATCGCAACGTCAACCATTGAAACCTGGGTGTTCGGGGCAATCGTTGGGTTATAGTTCGCGGATGCACCGCTGAAAATCTTAGAGTTTGATAAAACTTCTATATGTGTTTCCAGACCAATAACCAATTCCCAATCACATGTTTTTCCCTTAATCGTATACATTTCTTTGCCCTTTGTTTTATTTTTCCTTGCTTTTTTATTTTTTATACCTTATTATGCGTCCCGTTGGCTAGGTAGCTCAGTTGGTAGAGCAAGGGACTGAAAATCCCTGTGTCAGTGGTTCGATTCCTCTCCTAGCCACCATTTTTTTTACCATAACCATTTTACTTTTTTATTTCCCCATGATTTTTGTTGGACGGTTGTCAATGTTTGCAAATTGTTCAATATGTTTTGCCAGTTGCAGTGCACGCATATCATCAAATCTGCGACCAACAACCTGAACACCCAATGGCAGGCCATTTAATGCGATTCCCGCAGGAACACTGACCGCCGGAATGCCAGCCAGGTTCATCGCAACCGTAAATAAATCGAGTGCATAGTATTCCAATGGGGTTAAATCTGAATCCAGTGGCATTGCTGTTCCTGCACCAGATGGGCATAAAATTAAATCACATTGTTCAAATGCAGATTTGAAACTATCTGCAATCATACGACGAACACGTGCCGCCTGCATGAAATATACTTCGTATGATTCACTGGATAGAACTGCGGTACCGATAATCATACGGCGTTGCACTTCGTCACCAAAACCGGCAGCGCGCGTTTTTTTGTATGTGTCCAACAGGTCGGTTCCTTCAACGCGCAGACCATAGCGCATACCGTCGTATCGTGCCAGGTTTGATGATGCCTCTGCCGGGGCAATAATGTAATATGCCGCCAATGCATCCAATATGTTTGGTATAGATACCTCAATCACTTCGGCCCCTGCAGACTTCAAATCAGAAATGCGTGATTCAAATATCTGTTTCATATCATCAGAAATCTTAACATTTGCGAATTCTTTGATAATACCAATCTTTAATTTTTTACCGTCACCCAAAATAGGTTTCAAATTTCCGTCTGATTCAAAATGTGCGTTTGGTGCGCTGGTTGAATCCTTAGGGTCATGACCGGCCATCGCGGTTAGCATTAATGCGGCATCATCAACAGTGCGGGCAATTGGTCCCGGTGTGTCCAGTGATGATGCAAATGCAACGCATCCCCAACGTGAGCACAAACCGTATGTTGGCTTTACACCAACCAGACCGGTTATAGATGCTGGAAAACGAATTGATCCACCTGTGTCAGTTCCCGTTGCAGCGATAGCAAGTCCACCAGCCACCGCAGATGTTGATCCGCCCGATGACCCGCCAGCGGTTAAACGTTTTTCAATTTGCCATGGGTTGACAGGTGCACCAAAATATGATGTTTTTGAAAATGTCCCCATCGCGAATTCGTCCAAATTTGCCTTGCCCAATAAAACCGTTCCTGCATCAATAAATTTTTGTGATATAGTTGATTCATATTCAGGGACAAAGTTTTCCAACATATGTGATGCCGCCGTTGTGCGAATACCACGTGTTGCAAATAAATCCTTCATTGCGATTGGCATACCGTCCAATAATTTGGCGGTGCCATTGGCATAACGTTCATCCGCCGCCGCCGCATCAGATAACGCACGTTCAGGTGTTGTTGTGATATAGCAATTCAAATCAGTGCCATATTTTTCAATACGTTCCAAATACGCATGTGTTAATTCAGTTGCGGAAATTTCACGCGATTTTAATTTTTGTAGTGCTTCAACAATCGTTAAATCAATCATAATATTCTTTCCTGAGTTTATCTGTTGTTTAAATAGTTTTGCAAAAATTTATTTATTACAACATTTGTTAAATAACAATGTGAATTAATATTTACTTTTGTGCTGACATCAATAATGTCGCCAACTTTATGCGAAAATTTTCTACTATTACTATTTAAGATACCGACACATTTGGTTGGTTTTTTTTCAGTATAATAGACCTCTAATTGGTATGGTGCACGCTTTGAATAATATATATTAAATTTGTTATCCATAGGAATAATCGTAACAGTCTTGGTAATTGTTTGTTTCATAGCGTCCCCCCTGTATTATTCGTCCATCACTTTTGGAACGGCAAAATATCCACGCGATACACCAGCGGTGTCCGGATCGTTTGCCATAATTTCAGACCGCATATTTGGTTCGGTCACAATATCATCGCGCAGTGGTAATTTGTGTTCGGCTGGATTTAACATAGGTTCAACCCCAGCAGTATCAATTTTTTGTAATTTGTTTAACCATTCAATCACAGAATCTATATTCATCTGTTCCAGTTTTTCATCCGATATATCAATGTGAATAAGGTCTGCAAATTTGTGTAATTGTTGCTTGCTAAATGCCATTTTCAATCCTATTATTTAAAAGTAAAGGAATTATACTATGATTTTGCCAGATTTCAAGGATTTTCCACACTCAGGACGTGTTTTAGGCATAGATTGGGGGGCGCGTCGCGTTGGGATTGCTGTATCAGATGATGCGCGTCAAATGGTTTTTGTCAGACCAGTTGTTGATGGCGCAAAATCTGTTGATGTGGTGGTGCAAATTGTTCGTGATGATAAAATATCTGGGGTTGTTATTGGGTTGCCCCTGCGGACAGATGGTTCGGAATCTGAAACCACCAATCAGGTTAGAGCGTTTGCAGATAATTTATCTAAAATTACAAATGTACCAATTGCGTTTGTTGATGAAACGTTGTCTTCCCATTTTGCCCAGGAATCTATGGGTCGGGTGCGCGTTCGCGATATCAAAGAAAAACTGGATTCCGAATCGGCACGTCTTATTCTGGAAAATGCGCTTGCTTTGATTGCCAGACAATAAATTATTTGATTTTTGTTTTTTCGGGTATTGTGCCATCTGCGGACAGTAAAACCGCAATCCAACGTGTTGAATCAAATTGGGCGGCGGCAACATATAGTGCAACCAAAATAGGCACGCTGAAAAACATTCCTGCAATTCCCCAGATTAATCCCCAAAATACCAAATTTACTAATATTGCCAGTGTTGATATGTTTAATGCTTTGCCTGTTAGTTTTGGATCAAGGATATTCCCCCATAAAATTTGAAGACCAATTAGTCCCAGGGCAGTTAATATTGCCATATCTAATCCGTTACCTGAAATTAATGCAAACAATATTGGCAGGCCACATGCAACAACGGAACCAATTGTTGGAATATAATTTAGCAAGAACAGTAAAAATGCCCAAACACCCGCAAATTCCAATCCAATTGCGCGTAACCATATGTATCCACAAATGCCGGTCGCCAGTGATATAATCGTTTTCATAAATAAATATTTTTTCATGTTGTTATCTATACTGGATAGTATAAAACGTATTTTTTTTGATTTGGCATTGTCTGTGAATAAGTGCGACAGTTTGTTTTCAAATGTTCCCTGTTCAATAAACAAAAATAACATATAAATCAAAATCATTCCAACAGATGCCGCCAATGATGCAACAGAAGAACCAACCGACTTTGCAATTTGTGGAATGTTCGGAATCATATTGATGTCAAATTTGAAACCGAATGATTCAGACAAGAATTCACCAAACAAACTTAATTTGCGTTGCAGTTCGGGCAATATGCCCATGAATTCTGAAAACATGGGCTTAATCTGGGTTGCAATCAATAAGATGAGCAGACCCATGGTTATCAGTGATAAAAATAATGATATAAAATTATAAAAACAATATTGTGTGCAGTGTTTACAATCATTTTTGTTTTGATATGGCAACGCATGACGATAATATGTTGCGATTGCGTTTATTAAATACCAAAAAAAGACCGCAACAAAAAAGGGAATTAAAATCGGTCGTCCAATCCAAAGAATAAAAATACTGGATATTGCAATAATTATTTTATTCATAGTGTACTTCCTTTGGTTATATTATCTTGCCATTTGATATGGTTGTTGTGTCTGTGGGCGAAATTAAATCGGCAAAAGATGATTGGTGGCTGATAAACATAAATGTTGTTTCTGGCATTTGTTTAACAGTTGTTGCAATTAATTTTTGTGTTTCTGCATCAGATCCAGAGTCAGCCTCATCTAAAATCGCCAGTTTCGGTTTTGTCATTATCAAGCGTAATAACATTATTTTTTTTCTTTCGCCACCCGAAAACCCAACGTTAATATACCTGTTTAACCAATCGCGTGGAATTGATAATTGTTCGCGGGCATCTTCAATGTTTGATAAAAATTCTGCCATGGATAAATCGCGACCAGTATCAAAATGCATGTGCGCAGATATGGAATGTTTCAAAAAACTAAGTACAGTTAAACCCGGAATTTCAGGAACATTTTGTGCACCAATAAATATGCCACGTAATGCACGATTGGTTGCGTTTTCGTTTGTGATGTCGGTGCCTTCTAGTAGAATTTGACCGGATGTTATTTTGTATTTTGGATCGCCAGCAATAGTTGATACAAGTGTTGATTTTCCAGATCCATTATGTCCAGACAATAAATGACGTGCGCCATCCTGTACATTAATGTTTATGTTGTGCAAAATTTCTTTGGTTTCAAACGCAACTGATAAATTTTTTATTTCTAGCATGCTTCTAATCCTTTGATATCGCCATTTGTATTAACTGTTTTGATTCTACTAAAAATTCCATGGGCAACCTTTCAATAACGGGTGATGCATTTGCACCGATTATCAATGCAGTTGCTGTGTCTGAATCAATTCCACCCATTTCTAAGTATAATAATGTTGCTGGGTCTATGGCACCGGTTGTGGCTTCGTGTGATTGGTGATTTGTTCCGTTGCTGTGAACAATGGTTGGTAATGTATTCGCAACTGCGTTATCCCCGATTATGCGTGAATCACATTTTGATGCGTTTGTACAGTTGTCACCAATAAAGTTAACCATACTCCTAAACGTTTGTCGCGATTCATCCAACGCAACACCGTATGATAATATGTTTGATGTTGTATTGTTACCAACGTGAATCATTTTCGTACCCGTATCAGATTGTTGTGCGCCACGTGTAATTGTTAAAGAATAAAAATCGCTATGCGCATTGTTTCCGGATAAAATCGTAGATGGATATTTCCATGTCATTGCAGATCCGATTTCTATCTGGGTCCAATCTAATGACGCATTATTTTCGCATTTACCACGTTTGGTCACAAAGTTTAATATGCCACCTGATTGGGTGCCACCAGTATATTTCCCAGAATACCAATTTTGAACAGTGGAATATTTTACATGCGCGTTGTCTTTTACAATAATTTCAACAACCCCGCTGTGTAATTGGTGGTTTGGACGTCGTGGGGCACTGCAACCTTCCATATAACTAAGTTCGGAACCCTTGTCGGCGATAATAAGCGTTCGTTCAAATTGTCCTATTTTGGCGGTTTCTATACGAAAATAACTGGCCAAATCAATTGGGCACCTGACATTTTCGGGGATATATACAAATGTTCCATCGGAAAATACGGCTGAATTCAATGCTGCGAAGAAATTATCTGTTTTGGGAACGACACTGCCCAGATACTGTTTTACTAAATCCGGGTATAAATGGACCGCGTCAGACATTGGTAAAAATATTATTCCTAGTTTTTTCAATTCGTCTGTATAGGATGTGTGTACAGATTTGCTATCAATTACCGTATCTGTTGCCATCCCAAGTAATGCCTGTTGTTCTGAATCTGGTAACCCCATTTTTTTATAGGTTTCAATCAATTCTGAATTGTCAATGTGTGCAGTATCGTTATAATAATTTAAATCGTTATAGTTTATTGGGGCGTAATCTATTTCAGCCCAATGCGGTTCGGACATTTTTTGCCATTCGCGAAAAGCATCTAGGCGCCAATCAAGCAACCATTTGGGTTCTTGTCTGCGAAGCGATATTTCACGAATAAGATTTTCAGATATCCCTGTCATTGCCTGTTGGTGCTGCTAGTTGTTGGGCCTGGGCAAAAAAGGTTATAGATTGTCCAAGTAGACCATCAGTAAATGTCGATGTAAGAATGCCATCAGGATCAGTTGTTGTTAAATAATTTAACAATTTGTTTGCACGTGCCATATAGTTATCAACGTTGCGTGCAATTTCAGGGTCTAGTTTTATTCCACGACGTAATTTTTCAAGTACGAATGGGTTCTTGGCGTATTCGTCCATTATGCCGCCGATTGCCCGCCATAATGGATGTTCGTTTGTTGATCGGGGCATTACATCCGTTAATGCCATAATGGGAATCAGGGCCTGCAATAAATCTTCGTAAATAATTTCTGCGTGCTCTGCGACAGTGTTTGTCGCGTTCTTCGTTTTTAATACAGATTGTATTTTTACAATAAGGTTATATTGGTATTCCAATGTCTTATTTATGTTTGCGATGCGGTTGCTGTTTTTATATTCATAAATCAGTATGACCAAAATGCCAATTATTAGTGTGCCGAATAGAGTTAATAGCAGTATATTATTCATATAAAACCTCGTTTAGTGGACAGTATAACATATATTTTTCCGATTCGCTGAAATTTATATAGCGTATCATTTTAGCCCTTGCACCGATTCGACCAAATTGTTATAATAAAAATAATTTAAGGATTTAGGAAAGGAAAATACTATGTTCCGTAAGATTTTGATTATAGCAATGTCTATGACTGCAGCGGGCTATTGCTTTGCTGCTGATGGATTACCACAGGTTGTCACATCAGAAGTTTTTTATTCGCAGGATCGTGATATTGATGAAAATGTTTATGTTGATACGGTTGATGTACAACGTAGCATAGAACGTCCGGTTGCGGTTCCGGCGTGGCCAATTGTTGGTTCTGATGCCGATGTTACGGTCGGTTGTGGTGATTCGGTGTGTTCTGATGCGTCTGATGATAATATTCGTATTGTTTCTAAGATTGGTAATGATTTAATCATAGAAAACAATTTTGATTTAGGGGCACGGGGGGATTTTACAGGTTGGTCCGGTGGCGCAAATATGTTACATGGTAATCAAATTCCTGTCGGATTTGATGATGAATGTGCGTCTGGATTGGAAATGCCACTGTTGCGTCGCGAAGTGTTAGAGGATGATGGTGGTAATGTGTTGGCTGTGTCACGCAGTGCGCGAAAAAATTGTACTAAATATGCAGATGGTTATACGGCTTACTTGGCACGTATGGGATTGACCGAGAAAGATGTTGACCAGGGGGCCGAGATAACCCAAGAAGTTACAGAAGAAGAAATTGGGGTAAACGTCACTGCTGATGCGGAATCGCCCGCGATATTAATGGATCAGGTGCGTTCATGGGTTGTTGCAAATGGTCAAACCTTGCGTGAGGTTTTGCAAAACTGGTGTGACAAAGAAGGTTGGGATTTGGTGTGGACAACATCACGCGAATATCCAATAGAAGCAAGTGCTGTGTTCAAAGGACGTTTTGTTGATGTCGCGTCTGCGTTGGTTCGGAATTTTGGTCGTGCAACACCTGTCCCGTATGCAAAATTTTACAAAGGGAATCGTGTGTTGGTGATTTCCACAACCGAAGAATAGTTAGGGTATTCAATCGCCGTAGGAGAAATGAGTATGAAAAAATTTATGGAATTATTTGTCGTATGCGGAATTGTTTGCGCGGGGTTGGTTGGGTGCGCAACAAAATATTCAGCAGAGGTTGCAGGAACTGTTGATCAGGATTTTGTTAATGCGTATGATGCGTTTGAAATGGCTAAAAATCCACGCGCACGTGTTGCAAGTGGTGATACTGTTTCTATGTCTGAAGGTGTGTGGCTGGGCAATAAATCAACGGTCTTGGAACATCGGAATAGTTTGCCTGCGGCATTAGAAACGGATACAGGTGTTACATTATTAATGGATGAACCGGTTACAATTCAGGTTTTGGCAAATAATATTAATTCGGTTACAGGAATCCCGGTAAAAATTGATAGCCAGGTAGATTCTGAAAAACTGAAAAAAACAATGAATGTTGCGTATACTGGTAAGTTGTCTGGATTGTTATCCCAGGTTGCAACTGATTTGGATTTACTGTGGTATTATGATAAGAATTCTATTGTTTTTTATGAAACAGAAACACGCACGTTTACATTGTATGCGCTGGGGACAGATATTTCATATCAAACCTCTGTTGAAACAGACAATAATAACCAAGTATCTTTGGAATCCACGTTAAAGGAATGGGATGAAGTTGAAAATGCTATAAATGCAATTATTGGACGTAACAGTAATTCTGAATTTACGGTATCACGCAGTTTGGGAACAATAACTGTTACTGCATCACCATCGGTATTGGCACGTGTTGGTGAATATATAGAAAAACAAAATAAACGTCTGTCACAGTTGGTGACTATTGATGTCAAAGTTTTGCAGGTGTCGATTGCAAATAATTCTGCGTTTGGGTTAAATTTGGCTGCGGCTGTTAATACTGTATCGGGATTGGAAATAGTATCCAACCCAAAGACCCCGTTGGCCACAACAGAGGCAAGTTCATTAAATGTTGCAGTATTAAAAGAAGCCGCAGCGGGTGGATCGTTGGAACGTGTTGCGGGATCTAGCGCATTGGTTCAGGCGTTGGCAAAACAGGGCAAGGTTTCGTTGGTTACAAACGTTGGTGTCACAACCCGTAATAATCGTGTTGCGCCGGTGAACAACACGACACGTACCGGATATATTAAACGTTTTGAATCGCGTAACTTTACGACCGTTGAATCATCAACTGTTGACCAGGAAGATTTGGAAACTGGTTTTTCAATGCAGTTATTGCCAAATGTTTTGGAAAATGGGCGTATATTGTTGTTGTTCAGAATGTCTGTTCGTGAATTGTTAAAGATGAACACGCAGACGATAGGTGAAGTGACTCTGCAATTACCAGAAGTGGAAGAACGTAGTTTTATGCAGGAAGTTATTATGGAATCGGGTCAAATGTTGGTGGTTTCTGGGTTTGAAAAACAAACAAATAATGATACACGTTATGGCTTAGGCGAAGCGGACTTTATGGCGCTGTCTGGATCACGTGAAAGCAAATCGGAACGTGATGTGTTGGTCGTTATTTTGACCCCGCAGGTTTTGATTAGTCCTATGGATGCTGAAAGAACAATTCAGCAACATTGGGGTGCACCGTTAAATTAAACGTTTTCGTATAGAGGGGTGTCATGTTTAAGTGGACTTCGTTTTTGTACGTTTTTAGTTTGGTTTGTTTGATGAGTGTTGTATCTGTTGCGGATCCTGTTCCTGCAAGTTTAACCACAAAAAGTTATGTTGATTCTGCTGTTGCTTATGTGTCAGCGAAAATACCTAATTCTTATACAAAAACAGAAACTGATAATTTATTAAATGCTAAAGCCTCATCTGACGATGTGCGTTTTAATACTGTTGCAACGTCGCAACCTGAGGGTAGCCCCCCTGAGGGTCAGGTATTTATATGGGTTTCTACAAATTAATAAAAAACCGTCATTTGGTGACGGTTTTTTTACACATAACCTATTTTTTTATGCGATTTTTGCAACTTTTTTTGCCAAACGTGAAACCTTACGTGAAGCGCGTTTTTTTGGCATAATCTTGCCAGCAGATTTCATAATTTTGCTTTCCGCTGATTTAACAGCAACCACAGCAGCCGCCTTATCGCCAGATTCGATAGCCTTTAATGCCTTTTTGGTTTCGGTTTTTACCACGCTGCGACGCGCAGTATTTATAGAATTCTTTTTAATTGTAACCAAAATTCTTTTTTTAGATGACTTATGATTTGCCACTTTATTTTCCTTTTATTTTGTTAGGTTTTCTGTTATTTTATAGAAAACAAACATAAAATCAAGGAAAAATAACATGATATACGTTTTAGGAATTATAATTGCTTATTTATTGGGTTCTGTTCCAATGGGGTTGTTGCTGACGCGTTTGGCGGGCAAGGGCGATATTCGCAATGTTGGGTCCGGTAATATCGGTGCAACAAATGTGTTGCGTGTTGGTGGACTGCGTCTGGCGGGGGCAACATGGTTGCTAGACATGTTAAAAGCAATTATTGCGGTGTTTGTTGGCCGTTGGATTGGGGGTGATGCTTTCGGGGCATGGTGCGGTTTTGTTGCTGTTGTTGGGCATTGTTATCCTGTATGGTTGCGGTTTCGTGGGGGCAAGGGTATTTCAACATTGTTCGGTGTTGTTTTAGCGGTCAGTCCATTGACATTTATAATATGTGGTATTGAATGGTTAATCGTTGCTTTGCTATCTGGGTTTTCATCACTGGGGGCGGTGGTTGTGTTTTGCTTGTTGCCATTGTTTGGTTTTTTGATTGGTGCAAATGTTGGGTTTGCCTTCTTAGCAATAGCGATTTTGTGCTTATGGCGCCATTATCAAAATATTATGCGCTTATTAACAGGAACGGAATCGCGTGTTGAATGGAAGTGGAAGAAATAAAATTATAATCGCGCTTAATAGCGCGTTTTTTCTTGGTTTTAAATGTGTTTTGTGATATAATACCACTCATGATATTATATGGGAGAATGTTATGTACAAGGTGTTTTCATTTGTTGTGTTGTGTTTAATTGTGACGGGTACTTGGGCGGATGACGGTGTTGCGCGTGGTCGTGCTGGGTTGGCGGGTGCCGCACGTGTTACAACACTTGCACAGTTGCAGTCGTCAAAAAAACAGACACCAAATATTCAGGTTGCGGACAGTGCTATTCCGATGGATCCTGAAAAAACAGGCCCTAGTATTGTTGATCAAAATGAAGCAAAACCTGCACCACAGCAGGATAGAAAGGATATGCGCGAAAAAGAAAGATCTGCATGTTTGAATAATAATATTGGTGTTGGTAATACGTTTGTTTGGGCATCACGTTATAGTAATACTTCAAATTATTCATATATGGTTGAAGATATGGAAGAACCTGAAAATAATGTTTGCTTTGTCAAGGTGGATATGCGTTCTGATGATGCGCGTATTTCGCTGTCTGATGTGCCGAGTAAATATTTTCAATGGGGTCAAAACATTACATGTGGTTCGTGGACTGATGAGGATTCTTTGCGTCAGCGTATTTTGGATGCTAAAAAGACCGGACGGACATGGGGAACCGTTGCTGGTGCGGTTGGTGGTGCCGGATTGGGTGTTGGTGCGATGGAATTGTTTGGAAACAAATTGATAGGTGGTGCTGTTGAAGGTCAACAAAGAAAGGATCTGTCAGATGTTGAAAAGTTGCAGGCACAGTTATCAAACTTGAAGCGGGAAAATGAATCAGCATATAATGATTTAGTTGAAGATATGCGGAATTTGGAAAAAGCATGTTTGGCTGCTGGCGATAATGCGCCAAGCATTTGTGATAGTGATTATATCAGGGTGTTAGACAAATTGAATAAATAAAGAAAATCGCCATTTGGGCGATTTTTTTATGCCAGATGTATAAAATATTTTTTATAATCTGGGTATGTCAGATTTGATTAGTAAATTATTATTATTGCGCAGTCCTGGGATAGGGCCAGTCAAATATAACGAATTGATTAAAAAGTTCGGATCTAGTGAGTTGGCGGCGGAATCATTGATGATTAATTCAGCATTACATGATTCTGTGTTGCGTGAAATTGATTTGGCGCAGCAATTAAATATACATTATATATGTGACGATTCGGAATTTTATCCCGCAGGATTAACGAAAATAAAAAATCATCCGCCTGTGATAACGGCACGTGGAAATTTGGAAACACTGAAAAAACGAATCGTATCAATGGTTGGAACGCGACATGCAACCGCATTTGGAATGTCGTTTATGGCGAATTTGGCGAATGCGTTTGTGGATAATGGTTTTGCGGTTGCGTCAGGCATGGCGATTGGAACAGATAGTAGTGCCCATTATGGTGCGCTGCGTGGGGTAGGGAATCACCAGACAATTGCGGTTTTGGCGGGTGGGGCAGATTATATATGGCCACTTGAAAATGAAAAACTATATTATGAAATTATGGAACGTGGCGTTGTTATCAGTGAAATGCCGATTGGATATGTGCCCAAGGGAACAAACTTTATTCAGCGTAATCATTGGATTGCGGGGATTGCAGAAAAATTAATATTGGGTGAAGCAGATGCCAAATCAGGCAGTATGGCAACCGCCCGATTCGCAATTGAATATGGTGTGCCTTTGTATGCGGTGCCGTCACATCCGTCTGATTCGCGCAGTGTTGGACCGAATTCTTTGATTGCATCTGGGGATGCAAAGTTATGTATGGGGATATCTGACTTTTTTGATGCCGAAAAGGCAGTGAATTCAGATAAGAAAATATGTGATACATCCGAATCGGAAAACGCAATTTTAGATGCCCTTGGATTAATTCCTGTATCCGAATCTGTATTGGCAAATATTGTCAAAAAAACAATTGCGGAAATTAAACGCGATTTAGTTGTTTTAGAATTGCGCGGTTTAGTGCGCAAAGACAATGGTGGTTATGTGCGGGTATAGAATTTTTGTTGTCAATACAGTGTATATACAAAGTGCGAAAAACAGGGAAATTTTTTAATTTGTGTCAAAATATAAATGTTTAAAAAACGAATAAGAAAAAGTTGCAAATGAAAATAGATTTTCTAAATTATCTGGCGTAGCGGAACGGTTGAAAACAACAATCAAACAAGAGAGAGCATATAGACGTTTAATTTTATCTGTGCGGTAGGATTCAGCGTCAAAGAAAGAGAGAGCAGGTAGGAAAACATAAACACTTAATTTTATCGGATGGTAAGATTTAGCGTTTATGTGCAGGTGTTTTTTATACTCTTGCGCATGCGAAACTCTTTAAGGAAGGAAAGGAGAAAAAGATGCAGGCGACAGCGACAAAACAAATTGTTGATATCAAAACAATCAAGGGTCAAATCGCCACAAAAATTGATAACGCTGCATTTTCTTCTTGGATTGAACCACTTGATTTTAGCATTGAAAATAATGTTTTGAATTTGGTCGCACAGAATCAATTCTCGGCGGACTATATTAATTCTGTATTTGGTGCACCATTAAATGCGGTTGCGGCTGAATATGGGTTGGAAATTGCATTGTCTGTATGTGGTTCTAAAAATAAATCTGTGACGGTTGCAAATGATAATGTCGTTGCAGCGTATGCCCCGGCACCGGTTGATACGCATGCGGTTGCGTTTGATGCATTTATTGCATCTGATGAAAACGCATTTGTGTTGTCGGCCTGTAAAAAGGTTGCAAGTGGCGTCGTATCATTTTCACCATTATTTATTTATGGGCCTGCGGGTTGTGGCAAAACGTTATTGGCAGATTGTATTCGTTCGGCATCGAATCGCGTTGTTATGATGTCGGGTGCACAGTTTGTTTCTGAATTCACACGCAGTTTGCAGAATCATACGATATTCGCGTTCAAAGATTTTTGCCGTAATTGTGATACATTTATTTTGGATGATGTTCAGGCATTGTCCGGTAAACGTGCATCCAGCGAAGAATTCTTGCAGTTGATTGTTGATTTACGCAGTGCAGGTAAAAACATTGTTTTGACATCATCATGTGCACCAAACAATTTATCTGGGTTTGACAGACGTGCGCAATCTTTGTTGGCGTCGGGTTTGGTTGCAGATGTTGTTGCGCCAAATGCAAATGTAAAACGCACAATGTTGGTACGCGGTGGGGTGTCGGTCAATGTTGCAGATGAAATTGCATCACGCATTGCGAATGATGGGCATGCGATTGCGGGTGTTGCAAATAAAATAAAAACATATTCTGAATTAATGGGTTGTGATGTTGATATAAATGTTGCGAATCGTTTGTTGGCGGATACATTACAGAAATTCAAAACACCAATTGCAATGGTTAAGGCAATGTGTGAAAAATTGGGTGTATCATACGATGCAATTTGTGGGTCGGGGCGTGCGCGCAGTTTGGTTGTTGCACGTCAAATAATGATGGTGGTTTTGAAAAATGCGACAACGTTGTCATTGGCGGAAATTGGTTCATATGTTGGTGGTCGTGATCATGCGTCGGTCCTGTATGCGATTCGCCAGATTGAAAAACAGCAGGCATGTGATTTATTATTGACGGCCCAGATTAATCAGTTGATATCTGAATGTAAATAATCGTGTGTTGATTGGTTTTGCGCTTGGAACAATCCCAGAAATATGATAAAATATTTGTGATTTATTAATGTAAGGGAGTTTTTCTATGAAAAAATTTTTATTTGTATTAATGGCTTTGGTTGTATGTTCTGGGGCATTTGGGGGTAGTAATATTTGTGGTAAAGAAATGTCTGTTAGCTTTGAAGGAACGCAAAAACCGAAAGACAACGAGTTTGTTTATTTTGATGAAACCAGTTATAAATCTGCGGACAAGTATTATAAAAAAAACAGTGTGTCGTTGACTGGGGGTGTATGGGAATGTGACAACGATCATTGTCAGCAGGGTAAAGAGATTGAAGCCCCAGCAGGTCACGTTTTTGGTGGAATAACGTACCCTGTACCTAAGAGGTATAGATGTGTTTTAGGAATGATTGACGATTATTGGGTTTGGGTAAATGATGGTTGCACGTTTAATGGTGAGTTTATAGATGTAGAGAAAGAATATCCTGAATTAGTGTCTTATGCAGATTGTTGGAATACAGATCAACAAAGTGTATTAAGGTTTTCACAAGATATGAAGTTTAGACTGCTATGTACAGGACCGGGTAATTTGAAGTGTGTTCCAGAAACAGAATGTGTTGAGAATGCATCTAAGGAGTGTGTGGTGGCAAATGCTGCGGAAGCTGTGCAGATTTGTAAAGGTGGTAAGTGGGGAAATTGTAAAGTAAGAAAATGTCAGAGTAGTTATCATCAGGTTGGTAATACGTGTGTAAAAGATAGCCAAGAACAAGTGTCGTGTAAAGACAAACGGACAACACCGGAAGGTAAGGCGTGTTGTGATGTTGAGTCCACAGTGGCGGTTTGGCATAATAATAAATGTGAATGTGTAAATGGTGGTGCATTTGTTTATGGTGCTGGAATTCAACCGTATTGCAAAGTGACACAATCCAGCACAACCGTGACAGAATATCAATGTGATGATGCAAAATTGGCACAATTGCGTGGTTGGATGGTTGAATATAGAAACAATACGCAAATTGTAACTATGATACAAAATGTTATTGAACAATGCGATAATCATACTATAAGTGAAGGTAGTTTTACGACTACTTATCTGATGATAGAACGTATGATACAGGACTTGGTTGCAGATCAAAGTACCCAAAAAATTAATGATTTGGCGGGGCGGATAGACACAAAAATTGAAAAGTTGGGTTTAGATTTGAAAAAATGGCGGAATGTTGACGGGTCATTTAATACTGCACGTTTGGCATCTGATTCGATTGCGGGGGTTGTGCTCGGAACAGTTGGTGGTGTTGTCACCAGCAGCATTATTAAAAAGAATCAGGTCGCAGACGGATTTGAAGATATTAAATGTGCCATTGGTGGACAATCAGTTGCATCATACGGTGATCAATTTAGTGTCGGATTACAATAATATAAAAAATGCCCATTTGGGCATTTCGTTTTTTATACAAACAAATCTTTTACAAATTGGGCGTGTTCAGTTATAAATTTAAACCTGAATTCTGGTTTTTTGCCCATTAATTCGGTGACGATTGTGCGCGTTTTTTCCGTATCTTCGGTGCCGTCATCTGTGCGTGGTGGCAGGTCAACCCGAATCAAACGTCGCGTTTTTGGTGACATGGTTGTTTCCTTTAACTGATTTGGCATCATTTCACCCAATCCCTTAAAGCGTGATATTTCAACCTTTTTATTTTTATATTTGCCGTTCGTTAATTCATCCAATTCTTCGTCAGTGTCAACATATACCGATTCTGTACCACATGTTAATTTATATAATGGCGGACACGATAAGTATAAATGTCCCCCATAAATTAGTTGTGGCATATACTGATAGAAAAATGCCATCAATAGTGATGCAATGTGCGATCCGTCAACATCAGCATCGGTCATTACAATTATTTTTTCATAGCGCAGTTTTGAATCGTCCCAATCTTTTGCTGTGCCGGCACCGATAATATCAATCAAATCATTCAATTCGCGATTCGCACTGAATCGTTCATCAGAATTAGATAAAACATTTAATACCTTGCCACGCAGGGGCATAATTGCCTGGGTCGCGCGGTCGCGTGCCTGTTTTGCGGTACCGCCCGCCGATTCGCCCTCTACGATAAACAACTCTGTTCCTTCAACACCGTGTTTGGAACAATCAGCCAACTTTGCCGGCATACGAATCCGCTTGGTCGGGGTTTTACGGGCAATATCCTTGACCTGTTTCGTTTTGATACGGGCGTTCGCCAGGTTTATTACAAATTCCAATAACGCATTTGATGTTTTCGGATCAGATGCTAAAAACATTTCCCATGGATCGCGCAGCGCGTTTTCAGTGTAACGCGCGATTTCGGGATTGGAAAGTTTTTCCTTGGTCTGACCTAAAAATTGTGGTGTTTTATAAAATACAGATACAATCGCCGCCGCAGAATCAAAAACATCATCACTGACAATTGATGCCGCAGATTTGTTGTTGGTCTTTTCGCCGTATGCCTTTATCCCCTTGGTTATCGCGGATTTAAAACCACTCTCGTGTGTGCCACCATCAATTGTTGAAATTGTATTACAGTAGGACGAGAAAAATCCATCATCAGATGCCGCACCATTTTCATCGGTTAAAAATGTTAGTGCCCATTCAACGCGACCGGTGTCATCAGGGAAATCAACACTGCCACTGAAAATACGCGGAAAAATGCGTGGTTTAGAATCCGTCTTTTCAGCTAAGAAATCAGCCACCCCATTTGGATAATAAAATGTTTTTTCCGCAGGGATATTCATATCTTCGGTTAATAATTCAGGTGTGCATTTCCATTCAACATGAACGCCACGTGATAAAAATGATTTGGCACGAGCCATACGATAAATCTTGATTGGCTTAAACGTTGCAGATTCGCCAAATATTTGTTCATCAATGGTAAATCTGATTTTGGTCCCGTGCTTTTTTGTTGGGGCACCGCGCATGATTTTTGATGTTGCAACACCACGTGAAAATGTTTGTGTCCATTCGTATCCATCACGCGAAATTGTCACAATCATTTCGCGCGACAGGGCATTCACAACTGCACTGCCCACACCATGCAAACCACCACTGGTTTTATAAACATTATTATTAAATTTGCCCCCAGAATGCAAGGTGGTCAAAATAACCTCTAATGCAGATTTGCCTGGAAACTTAGGGTGTTCGTCCACCGGAATACCACGACCATCATCGGTAATTTCAATTGTCTTAGAATCAATCAGGTTCACCGTTATTGTTTTTGCAAATCCTGCCACCGCTTCATCAACAGAATTATCAATAATTTCAATCGGCAGGTGATGCCATGCCTTTTCATCAGTGCCACCAATATACATCCCCGGACGCAGGCGAACGGGTTCCAGACCTTCCAATACTTGAATGTCTGATGCATCATAAGAATTCGTTTTGTTATCTGTCATAGTAACCACATTATTAGAACATTTTACGCCTTTGCGCAAGTCAGATTTTTATTTGCTGCCCCTTGATTTTTAGCGCCCATGGACTATATTTTATCGTGAAAAGTATAAATGGACACGCATTATGAATAAAAATCCGTATGATGTTTTGGGCGTTGCGAAAGGCGCCTCAGATGATGAAATTAAAAAAGCATATCATAAATTAGTTATGAAATATCACCCTGATAAAAATCCGGGGGATAAAGACGCCGAAGAAAAATTTAAAGAGGTTAATAATGCCTTTGATATTCTGAAAGATCCACAAAAACGCGCGGCGTATGACCGTTTTGGTGATGCGGCGTTTGGTGCTGGCAATGGGGCAAGTGCTGGCTTTGGTGGGGGAAATCCGTTTGGTTCTGGGGCGTTCCATTTTGATATGGGTGGCGGTGCCGGAATGGAAGATATATTGCGCGAGGCAATGCGTGGTTTCGGTTTTGGCGGATTTGGTGGTGACGATATGGGCGGTCGCGCGTCGCGCGGTGCCCAACGTGGTCGCGATTTGTTAGATTCTGTGGTTATAGGTTTGAAAGATGCCTATTTTGGAACAACACATACGGTTAGCTTTTCCAGTAATGTAGAATGCGATAAATGCCATGGTTTTGGAACCAGTGATGGCAAGGAAGCCCCTGTATGCCCACGATGCCATGGTCGCGGCACGGTTGCAGGTCGCCAGGGATTTTTTGCGGTTGAAATGCCGTGTCCGGAATGTAACGGCCTGGGGCATAAGATTGACAAGAAATGTTCAAA
The DNA here is from genome assembly GCA_018064405.1 of Candidatus Enterousia scatequi. GTDB lineage: Bacteria > Pseudomonadota > Alphaproteobacteria > Rs-D84 > Rs-D84 > Enterousia > Enterousia scatequi. The sequence continues at coordinate 42,809 of JAGHVG010000001.1, forward strand.
ATGTGATGGGTCTGGGACAATTAATAAACAACGCACGTTAGAGGTAAAAATCCCTGCGGGTATTGAAGATGGTGCGCGATTGCGCCTGGCGGGGCAGGGTGAGGCCGGTCAAAACGGTGCCCCGGCTGGTGATTTCTATATTGATGTTCATGTGCGTCAAGACGATACCTTTGAACGTGATGGAAACGATTTAATTATGCGGGTAAATGTGCCGTTCACAACACTTGCGCTGGGCGGGGATATAGATATAAAAACGATTGATGGCAAGGATTTGTCTGTGGCGGTGCCTGCTGGAACCCAGGTGGATGCGCGCCTGCGTGTGCGGGGGCATGGTATGCCGAATCCGCGTCGCAGTGGCAGTTTTGGTGATTTGTATATTGAAATCTCTATGACTGTGCCAACAAAATTGACGGATAAACAGAAAAAGATTTTGTCTGAATTCGCAGATACTAAACCATCTAAGAAGGGGTGGTTTTAAAATATTTATTTTGTAATGCTTGACAATTTGTGTTTTTGTCTTATATTTTACGTGTATAGATATAGGAGTTGAATATGTTTGGATTTAATAAAAAACCAGCACGGTTTGCAGAAGTACCAAAACGTGAATTTGGTCCAACGAAAAAATTAAAAAATACATACGTTATTACGTTTGACACAATGATGGATGAACGTGTTTGGGGGGCATGCCCAACATCTAAATTAGCGGTTAAAAAAATTGATGGTGAAGTAGTCGCCAAAGATGGGGGATGGAATACATTGACGGAATTTCCTAATCCGTTCGCATATCGTATGGTTTGTGCGTATAACAAATTAGCAACGGTCATGGGCAAGGAATTGGCTGGGACAATAGTTGTGTATGGGGATAAAAAAAATAGGGAAGATGCGTGTGTTATATTGTTTCCAACAAATGAAGTTGCGGTTTATGGTCCGGATGCTATGAGCCGTTTAAATCATGCAAGTCGTCGTGATTTAAAACATCAAATGGCAAAACGCCAAAAGTATATTGATATGTTAAATCAAAATTGTCGTTAAAAACAAACCGCCTAAATGGGCGGTTTGTTTATTGTGCGTTTTTCAATTTTTCTATAAATGTAAATGTGTATTGTGTTGCCGACCATACTGATGCAACCAGTGATATCCATATCCCAAATATGCCAATCTGGGACAGCATATTCATTGAAATAATATAACCACGTGAAATTGTATCCGGTGTCACAAACTGTGCCAATGCGAACATTAATAAAAATGAACAGATTGTAACCATTTGAAATGTGGTTTTGATTTTACCCATTGAAAAACGATACTTTGGAACGGGCATTTCTATTTTCTGGGTTCCCAGGAATTCGCGCAGACCACTGATGTATAATTCGCGCGCAATCATTATTATTACGGGGACAATTATAAACCATACCGGCATCATAATCGTCAGCATAATTAATGTGTTAACAACAATTAATTTGTCGCCTATGTGATCCATCACACCACCAATTTTTGTGCATACATCATATTTGCGTGCCAGGTAGCCGTCAAACCAATCAGATAATGCACCCAATAAAAATAATATGAACGATGCCCAATACCAGCGCAACATTAATGTCGGTATTATCGCGAAAGATGCCGCAATGCGAAATGCAGATAAGAAATTAACAAAAAACTTCATAATAAAAACTCCTTATATACTTGTTGCAGATTATATCATTTCTGAATGAAAATAGGCATATATTTTTTTTGCCGCAGATTTCCCAAGGCCGTTTACGTGCAGCAGTGCATTTAAATCGGCATCCATAATGGCACGCACAGAACCAAAATGTTGTAATAATGCCTGTTTGCGTTTCGCACCGATGCCGTCTATGTCATCCAGCACTGATGCCGTCATTTGTTTTGCACGTGTTGCACGGTGATATGTTATAACAAATCTGTGCGCTTCATCACGAACGGCACGCAAAAACAAAAACAGGGAACTATCCTTTGGCATGTCGTCACAAACGGTGCCGTCGGGCATAATAAAATGTTCGTCGCCATTTCGGACAACACCCTTGGTCACGCCCAGTATGTTTATGTCGGGCGCTACGCGGTGCGCGATATTCCACTGTGCAGGTCCGCCATCAACAATTATTAAACTTAGTTTTGGTCCGCGTGCAACGGCGCGTGATACGAATTCTGCCATCATGCCAATATCGTTGCCCGCAATGCTGCGGTTTTGTAATTTGAAATGTCGGTAATCAGATTTTATGAAACCATCATGTCCAAAAACTATCATTGCACCAACTGGGTTCTGGCTGAATAAATGCGAATTATCAAACACCCCGACGCGTTCAATTTTTATCCCTAACCACTGTTCCAATTCAGATACATTTTTATTCCAATCTATATGTGTTTTTTCCCTGGATTCAATGCGTATACCGCGTGTTGATGTTTGTGTTAATGCAGTGATTTTATCACGACAAACTGCAGCATTTTCAAAATCCATTTTTTCAGAATAAGATTGCATTTGTTTTGTCAGGTCTGCAATGATTGGTTCACTGTCACCGGTTAGGATACGTCGCGCAAGTTGGACATTTTCTTGATAATGTGTTTGCGGAATACAACATGGGCCACTGCATCGTCCAATTTGATATAGCAGGCACGGGCGTGATCTGTTTCGCATAAAACTATCTGTACAGGTGCGCAGGCCACATACCTTTTGAATTGTTTTTATTGTTTCGTTCAATGCCGCAACCGATGGATATGGTCCATAGACATCCCGACGCTGTGATATTTTGCCACGAAATTTTAACAGGCGTGGAAATTCAGAATTAGTCAGCGCCAACATAGGATACATTTTTCCATCGGTTAGCATAATGTTGTATTTTGGTTTTTCCGTCTTAATCAGTTCCTGTTCACGCAGCAGGGCGTCAGATTCTGTGGGGACAGTTTCCCATTCAACGCGTGTGACTAAACTGCGCATAACCTGTTTGTGGGGTTCTAATTTTGATGTGTCAATATACTGTTTCAGCCGGTTTATCAGGTTTTTTGCCTTGCCCACGTATAGCAGTGTGCCATTGACATCAAACATTTTGTATACCCCAGGGGAACGCGGCGCATTTTCAATTAAATCTGTAAATTGAATATTCATAAGAAATATGATAGAATATTAATTATAAAATAGCAAATAAGAGGTGAAAATATTATTCAAGAATCTGGACGTTCAATGATTGAAATGTTAGGGGTACTCGCCATTATGGGTGTTATTACGGTGGGTGCAATAGGGATGATTACATCTGCAATGCGTATGCAAAAACAGAGTACCGTTAACGATGACGTTGTTATGATGGTAACGTCTGTGCGTCAATTGTTGGGTGAATATGACGATTTTTCTAACATAGATAACTCTACGATATTTACAGCAATCGGTATGAAAAACAAGAATCCGTATGGTGGAAATTATGCGTTGGCGGTAAACCCATCAAATGCTAGACAATTTATAGTTTCAATTGATGGGTTGTCTAAATCTGATTGCAAAACATTAACAACCAAGGCGTGGACTGATTCTGTGAATGGTGCCCAGGGTGAATGTGATAAGGACACAAGCGATAATATTGTCAAAATTATTTATGGCGAATAAGGTACGTTAAATATATGGCTGATTCTACAACCGTTTTGCAAACCGAAGATGGCGTGCGTTTGTTGCGCTGGTTTTTGCGTCATTATCCATCTATGCCGAACAGTGAGTTATATAAACTGTGTCGTGGCGGGCAAATACGTGTTAATTCGTCACGCGTTCAGGCGAATAAAATTTTGCGGTCGGGCGATGTTATTCGTATTCCGCCTACAATTGCAGGTTATAGCCAAGAACGCAAAATTCGTAACGAAAGCGGGGATAAATATTCGTTATCTGATTTAGAGGTTTTGCGCCAATGTGTTATATATGACGATGCAGATGTTGTTGTGTTTAATAAACCTGCTGGGTTGGCGGTGCAGGGTGGCAGTGGGATAAAAAAATCTGTGGATAAAATGGCGGCGGCGTTGTTTCCGTACGCAAAAATTTCTTTGGTTCATCGGTTGGATAGGGATACAAGTGGTGTTTTAGTCGTTGCTAAAAATCAACGTGCTGCACAGAATTTGTCTGAACAATTTCAAAATAAAACTGCGCACAAAGAATATTTGGCATTATTGAATGGTGATGTCAGCCCCCAGAGCGGTGTTATAGATAATTATATGGTTAAAGGTCAGGTTTTTGATGAACCTAGTCGGATAAATAACGGCACAGGTCAAAGACCCCAACGTGCAATTACAGAATACCGTGTATTATCAACTGTGGGTGGATGTGTTTCGTGGGTTTTATTTTCACCAAAAACTGGTCGCACGCATCAATTGCGTTTGCATAGTGCATATAGTTTGCATGCGCCGATTGTTGGCGATGATTTATATGGGTATGATAAAGTATTGTCATGTGGTTTGGATACGGTGCTGGCGACAAATAAGTTATTTTTGTTTGCCTATCGTATAACTTTTAGACATCCAACAACATCCAAAACAATGACGGTTAAAGCCAGTGTTCCTGATTTTATGAAACCCGTGATGAATTTGTTAGAATTTAATATGCCTGAATAAAGATGAGGAAAAGAAGACATATCTTTTTTGTGCTTAGAATAATCTCTATCTTTGTATTGGGGTTGGTTGTTGCATCAATTATTGCGGTATCCAAAATTAATGTTGAAACAATACGTCGTAACGTTGTTGCAATTTTGGAAAATGCTGTGCATGCACCGGTCCAGATTGATGGTGATGTAAAATGGCGAATGTCGTTGCGCCCCAGTGTTTCACTTGATAAGGTAAGAATTGCAAATGAAAGTTGGGCTAAAAATACATATGCTGTTGATGCAGAACGTGTGGTTGTCAGATTGAATTTGCTGTCGCTGTTTAACAAAAATATGGCGGTTGAAAATATATCTGTATTTGACCTAGGGGTTAATATAGAACAAAACAGCAAGGGTGAATTGTCATTACCAATATTGAATTCGCGCAGTGGTGAAGAACAGCCAGAGCCAGCAAACACCCTAAAACAAACCAAATATGCGTTTACAGATTCTGGGCTGGGCAGTGTACGGTTGAAAAATGTAAAATTAAACATTCTAAAAAATAAGATAAATTTTGCCGAATTATCTTTCAGATATGTTGAAAGGCAGAAGGGACCTGAATATTCAGGGTGGTTGAAATTGGGTGATAAATTTCATTCTTTCATAATATCTGGGGCTGAATATGATGCGGATAAGCAAATGTATCCTGTTCAGATAGCTGTGGCGACATCGGGCGAGGCATTGGTTGCTGATTTGATGCTTGATGGAAAAAATAAAATCCCAACAGAATTTTCAATTAAAGGTGATGTAATAGATAATGATGTGTTAAGTTTTGCCTTGGCTAAGAAAATAGATTTACCAAAAATATCGGTTGATATATCAGGCAAGATAAATGATAAACAGTTGGTCTTAAACAAATCTAAGGTTAGTATACGTGGTAATACACTTGGTTTTTCTGGCATGTATGATTGGCGGGAATCTGTGCCTGTTGTAATGTTAAACCTTGAATCATCAAGAATAAATATACTAGAAATTAAACCAGATTTATATTCTGGATGGATTAGGCCGGATCGTGACTTAAATGTTTTTAAAGATATGGATTTACATGGTTTGGATTTGCGCAAATACAAAATTAAGTTAAATGCAGATATAAAGCAGTTAATTGTATATCGTGATATAAATATTAAAAATATAAAATTGAATATTGATTTAAATCAGGGTGTTGGACGCTTAGACAGTTTTTCAAAGTTTGCAGGGGGTGACGTAACAATAGATGCAAATGTTTCTACGGCCTCAGATGGTGATATAGGTATTCAAGCGGGTGTGTTAGGAAAACAAATTGTCATTGGACAATTAATGCAAGAAATTCGTATCCAAGATTTGATATCCGATTTACCAGTAGATTTATACGGATATTTTGAAGCCCACGGTCATAATATGTCGGAATGGATGCAGACGATTACTGGACCTGTTATAGCATATTCTGTTGGTTCTGGGTATGCATACGCAAAATTAGTTGAATATGTATATGGTGCAGATTTTTTAACTACATTACGTAATGGAATTACAGATTTGTTTAGATCAACAAAAAAATACGATCAAATGACTATTAAAGCCATGACGATAAATTTAAAATTGCGTAATGGTGAAATAGAAACCAAACGTGGCGTTGCGATGGAAACCAATATTATAAATGTTGGAATGACAGGAAAACTGAATCTGGGTCAGGAAACAATAGATTTGGCATTGGTTACTGTTCCCGCCAGTGGGTTAAAAATATCGCTTACGGGGGCGTTTACGAACGCTGTAAAAATATCTGGTAATTTAGCAGAACCTGATGTTAACTTAAGTGGCTCTGCGATTGCGGGTAAGGTTGCATCAAGTGCAGGTATAGGTTTGTTGTTGGCACCGTTTACGGGTGGCCTTAGTATACTCGGTGGTTTTTTAGCTGGGGAATTGCTAGAAAATTGGTTGGCGGATGATACGCCTGCCAAGACTGCGATGGAATCTGGGGCGCCAAATAAAAGTGATGATCCAGAATGGTTAATAACACCTGTGACGGACTTGGTTAATACGGTAATAAAATAGGAGAAAATAATACATGTTAAATTTTATCAATATTATTCAGTTAATAGTTGTTGTCGTCGTTATATATTGTTTTTATAAGTTGTTTATTTCTAATACGGGTTCAGAAAAACTTGTACGCGGCCTGTTTGGGTTGGGGGCATTGTGGGGTTGCAGTTTTGTGTTCGGTTGGATGAATTTGAATATTTTAGCGGGTTTTGCACATTGGGTTGCGCTGTTTTTATCAATTAGTTTAATTGTTATATTTCAACCAGAACTTAGAAAGTTTTTGGCACTGTTGGGAAATGTTGAAGAACTGAATCGTTTTTTACATAAAGGCAAATTAAAAAAGAATACATCTGCAGATTTAGATGAAATTGTTAATGCTGTGGAATTTATGTCACAAAAACATACTGGGGCATTAATTGTTTTCCCGCATACATTTGATGACAGCGTTATTGAAAAAAAAGGTGTTCTCATAGATTCGCGTATATCCACTGAATTGTTGTTAACGATATTTTTTAATAAAACACCGTTACATGATGGCGCAGTTATTATAGAACGCGGTCGTATTGAATATGCCGGGGCTATTTTGCCATTGTCCCAGAATAATCTGAATTGGAAATACGGAACACGCCATCGTGCTGCGCTGGGGATGTCGGAATTGTCCAGCGCAACAGTTTTGGTTGTGTCCGAAGAAAGTGGCGATATTTCTATTGCAGAAAAGGGCAAATTTACTAAATATGATGATATAAAGAAATTGCGTGGCAAAATAGAAAAAGTACTAAATAAGTAATAAATATGCCATTTTGCTGTTTTTTGCTTTTGGTCTTGCACCGAATCGGTGTTTTTTGCTAAACTAGCCCTAAAAGGATGTGTTAAACACATAATAATAGGAGCAAAAAAATGGAATTTTCGGTATTTCGTCAGGTGTTAATACGTGCGTTGGGACATATGCAGTCCATTGTTGAAAAACGTGCGGCTTTGCCGATATTGATGAATGTTAAATTGGATGTTACAGATAATTTGACTTTGTCTGCGACAAATGTTGATTTGGAATTGGTTGAACATGTTGCAGCGGATATAACCCTAGCTGGTAAAACAACTGTGCCGGTTCAAATGTTGTACGACATTGTTCGTAAATTACCCGAAGATGCTGAAATTAGTTTCAAGCAATCTGGCGATCAGTTAATTGTTTCCAGTGGCCGCGCTGTTTTCAAATTGCCTACGTTGCCGGCTGAAAATTTCCCAGCGATGGCGGGCAGTAATTTAACAACAAAATTCCAGATGACAACTGGGGATTTGGCACATTTAATTAATCAGACAAAATTTGCAATTCCAACAGATGATGTCCGGTATCATCTGGGAGGCATTTATTTACATATATCTGATGAAGGTAAGCAAAAATTATTGACTGCGGTTGCAACAGATGCCCAACGTTTGGCATTATGTTCTATGGCTGCCCCGGTTGATAGCACTGAAATGCCGGCGGTAATTTTACCACGTCGTGTTATTGGCGAATTGTCTAAGTTATTAGAAGATGCAAATGTTGATGATGTTATGGTTGAATTGTCTGATACCAAGGCGCGTTTTACTGTTGGCACCGCGATTTTGACCAGTAAGTTGGTTGATGCGCAGTATCCAAATTATCGTGTCGTTATACCAAAGGGTAATGACAAGATTGCGGTTATGGACAGAAAGCAATTTGTTAATGCGGTTGATCTGGTGTCTGTGGCCAGTATTGATAAGACAAAATCTGTTCAGTTGACGTTTTCTATGAATAAATTGGTGATAAATGCATCCAGTCCTGATGCAGGAACAGCTACCCAGGAATTAGATGTTGAATATAATGGTGATACTGAATTTACAGTTGTATTTAATGTAAAGTTCTTGTTGGATGTCGCGGGTCAGGTTGAAGGTGATAAATTCAAAATGGAAATGCAGGATCCGTTATCGCCGACAACAATACAATCTATGGACAAGAAAACAGATTCGTTATTTGTGCTGATGCCAATGCGAATGTAATAGAAAAAATAAAAACCGCCGGTTAAGGCGGTTTTTTATAAGGTAGGAGTTGTGTATGAATTTGTATAATCTGACCCCGGGGGCTATGCCACCACAGGAAATGAATGCAATTATTGAAATTCCGGAACACACACGTGTGAAGTACGAGATAGATAAAGATACTGGTTTATTGAAGGTGCGCAGGGTTGTAAATGTCCCAATGGTGTATCCGGCCAATTATGGCTATTTTCCTGGAACCTTGGCAGAAGATGGGGATCCGCTTGATTGCTTTGTAATATGCAGTGCAGAAATGTATCCCGGCAGTTTAATATCTGTTAGACCAATTGGTGCGTTGGCGGTAGAGGATCAGAGTGGTAAAGATACAAAAATAATTTGTGTTCCTGTGAATATGGTAGATTCCTGCTATGCAAATATCTTGTCGGTTGATGATTTGCCGATTGTCTTAAAATCCAAACTAGAATATTTTTGTCAGCACTATAAAGATTTACAGAAAAACGCCTGGGTTAAAATTATTGGATGGTTGGATACGGGTGTAATGCATCAGATTATCATGAATAGTATAGAAAATTATAATAAATCGTAACTTTGCCGGTGTAATAAATGCTTGCGTTTATTAGGCAAAATTTTATAATGCACACTGTTATATTAAAACAAGGGGTATTATTATGGCATCTTATATTGCAAATGATATGCGTGTGGGTTGGGTTATTTCCCATAATGGCAAGCGTTATTCTGTGACATCTATTACCAAGGTTAAACCCGGCAAGGGTGGCGCATTTGTTCAGGCGGATTTGCGTGATATTGATTCTGGGAACAAAGGTGGTGACCGTTGGCGTGCCGAAGATAAAGTTGAAAAACTAATGGTTGAAGATTTTGATTGTCAGTATTTGTATTCTGATGGCACAGATGCCTTCTTTATGAACTTGTCTGACTATGAACAATTTACAATGCCATTGGATTCTTTGGGTGAACAGACAAAATTTTTGGCACCTGAAATGATGGTCAAGGCGAACTTTGTCGAAGGTCATCCTGTTTCAATTACTTTGCCAAAAACAGTTGTTGCCATTGTTGAAGAAACAGAACCAGCATTAAAGGGCCAAACCGCAACAGGCAGTGGTGGCAAACCTGCAATTTTGGATAACGGTGTTCGTGTTCAGGTTCCTGTATTTATTGAACAGGGCGAAAAAATCGTGGTTAATACTGAAACCCTGGAATACGTTGAACGGGCAAAATAAATTATAACAACACATCTACGCGGGATACCAATGGGCTCGTGTACGTTTTGTGTACACTTCGCCATTTCTATTCCGTGTATCTGTATTGTTCTAATTTATTTTTTATTTGCGATAACAACACATCTACGTGGGATAGCAATGGGCTCGTGTACGTTTTGTGTACACTTCGCCATTTCTGTCCCGTGTATCTGTATTGTTCTAATTTATTTTTTTT
>JAGHVG010000031.1 GCA_018064405.1 Candidatus Enterousia scatequi
AAACAGTATGGGTATTATATTAGTATCTATTATCATTGGTTGGATAGTTCTTGGCACATTCCAGATGCAGGAACAAATCACTGCAGTTTTGATGTAAATAAATTTTGCTTGTAAAAAAATTTCTAAATTTGATATGATATAAATGTCGATAAAGAATTTTTATCGGTGGGGTGTAGTAACCTGACTAAAACAGCGTCGTAAAGCAGACGTAAAATGCCTCCAACTTTATTATGGTTGGAGGGCCGTGATATATGTAAATAAGCGGCACAATTTCTGTTTTAATTGTTACTAACCTCCAGCCACCAAAATTTTTTATGGTGGTTTTCTTGTATAAAAAGAAAGAAAAAAAGGGAGAAACATGACACAAAAACTATTTTTAACCAGTGCAATCGCAATGGGCTTTGTCGCCCCTGCATTTGCAGAACCAAGTTATACGGACACGTTCCCAGATGACGGTTATATGCAGGAAGATTATACATATATCAACGCAGCCACCGCAGATAATATGGACGATGTTTATGAAGGGACCGTCAATGCAGTCGCAGAATACGATATCGTAGATTACATTTTAAGTGCGGGACAATATTTACCAGCGGACAGCGAAACACCAACAACATGTCCAGCAGGTTCGTACTGTTCTGGAATTGGAGAGGTTCAATATAATGAAACATCTGCACAAGGTATAGCAACATGTCCAACAGGATACGCATTATCCGCAGACGGTGCAACATCAGCAAACGAATGTTATAGAACATGTAGTGGTAATGTAGAAATTGAACACGCAACCGGCGTAACCGGAAACGATTACTATGGTACCGGTGTTGATACATGTGAACCAACAGGTTGTGTCAACGGTTGGCATTTGAAGAGCGGTGTGAACGGTTCCGCAATAGCAACCGCAATTGGCAATACCGAAGGTGAAAACAGCGCATCTATAGATAACAGTGGTTCATTTAGTCAACAAGCGTTTGCTGGCGGAAGTAATCATGACCAAACATTTTATGGATTAACCGATAACAATACATGGGCAGTATATTACGGTTCAAATAAGGGTATGGTATCTGGACAAGCACGTTGTAGCACAGTTCAGGGTGTTGGTGCGTGGGACGACGCAAGCAGTTCATCAGATGTAACAACCCATACAACAGCAGAATTAGGTGCTGAAGGTGGACAATATTGTTATTGTAATGTGACCGGCTATACACCAGATGGTGGCACCTTGCAAGCGGTGCTCTCCCCTTGGGTGTTCTACAACGACATGTTCGCCGCTGCCCGTTGCGCGGATTACTGCACTTCCGACTGTGCGCTCAACCTGCGTAACCCGTACTCGGACAGCCTCGTGTTCCGTGCCGCGTTGTTGGGGATAATTGAATCAAGTCCAGCCATGTGCGAAGCGAACACGATTACAATTAACTGGTCTAATGCTGATGCGGAAGACATCTCTGCGAACAATGCGGGCACCGCAACCTATGGCAGTGATGTTCGTACCCCTGTTAAAGCCGAAACAATTAAGGGTAAAACATTTAAAGGTTGGCGTTTCAGCAAACCAGAACAAACCCCATTGCCATAATTGGCAAAACGAGATTGGTGTGTTTTTTGTTTCGCACACCAATATAAAAAAGGGTTCCTTTCCCTTTTTTGTTCCTGAAAAAAACACCCGATTATTCGGGTGTTTTTTATTTATTTTTATTTAAGCCATAAATGGCAGGTTTTCAAGGGTCCCTTCGGTGACCCTTACATTTACGTCTATCAGCATGAAAACAGAATCTGGGGACGATTTTATGCTTTCTGGGAACATATCTGTTGCCAATAAATGGCTGGTGTTGACGGTCAATTTTGTGACCAGATGGTCATCGTCCAATAATGTATAAATTGGCCCGATATCATGTGGTGTATTTTGACCGATTTCGTGTTCGTTTTGTGGGCAACGCAGGCCGTCCAATATTGTTTTAACGCGGTT
>JAGHVG010000010.1 GCA_018064405.1 Candidatus Enterousia scatequi
CAGCACAATGCGCAAACATAATATATTCACACTGGGAATAATACTATCATGCATATACGGTATAAATGCAATGGCGGATTGGCCAACGATAACCGCAACAGACATATGGACAAACCCTGAACGCACCACACTTGCGAACCAGCGTTGCAGTGATTGTTGTAAAACGGATTGTTGGTTACCCAGTGGTACATATTATGATAACAAGGGAACATTTACCGAAACATGTACTGGTGAACCATTATCTTGTCCATCCGGACAATACGACATCGGATTCAGCAGTTGTATCAGCGCAAGTACAAAAGTAAGCGGTCATGGCTATTGGGATTTTGGTGGGGCCACATCCAACACCACCACCTATGGCTTAACCGCTGGTGGTCAATGGGGGGTGACATTTAGTTATGGTAAGGTAACAGGTATAGCATCATGTAATAGCACAAAAGGTACACATGGTGTAGCCACTACTACAAACTTTAGTAACACATCAAATGGAAAGGATTGTTGGTGTAAAATGACAAGTCCGGCTGCTTCGCGTTGGGTGTTCAACATCGTCACCACCACTGAGTACGATTGCTATTACGCTTGTGCGTGGGACTGCGGTCACGCCGTCCTGTACGGTTCCGGTTTCTGGTCGGGCGTGTTCGGTTCGGTGGAGTAATTGATGACCGGTATTACGCAAAACATATTACAAAACAACACCGCCCGGATGGGCGGTTTTTATTTTACATCTGCCTGCTTAAACAATTCATCTGCAGGAACTGATTTTTCTTTGGTTTTTACATGTTCCAACATTGCATCCAACGCCTTGCGTTCAAACAACATTCCGCGCAACATTGCCAATGCATTTTGATTTTTGTTATAGAATTCAAAGATTTGTTTTGGATCTGGATAGCGTGCTGCTTCCGCCCATACAGCCTGTTGCAGGTCATCACGTGTGACCTCTACCTTATTTTTGGTTCCCCATTCAGCCAAAATCAAACCTAGTTTAACACGACGTTCGGCCTCTTTACGTTCGGCTTTTTCATCCCACTTGCATTCACCACCACAATGCCCATCACAATGTGAATGCTGGTGTTCGTGTTCCTGTTTCGCCATATTTAATTCTTGTTCAATCAAGACGTCTGGCAAATTCATTTTAACCTTGTCAGACAACGTATCCAATAATTCGTTGCGCATTGCACGTTTAGATGCCTCGTCATACTGTTCTGTCAAAATATTACGAATATGTTCACGCAATTTTTCCACAGATTCCTGGCCAACGGCCTTGGCCAATTCGTCGTTTAATTCTGGCAACATATGTTTACGCACTTCGTGAACCAAAACTTCAAAACGTGCCGCCTTGCCTGCCAAATTGTCCGCATGATAATCCTTGGGGAATTTGACATTTACATCAAATTTATCACCGGCCTTGTGACCGATAACCTGATCTTCAAATCCCGGAATAAATGACCCAGATCCCAAAACCAAATGATGTTTTTTGGCTTCACCACCTTCAAATGCAGTATCACCAACAAAACCCTTGAAATCAATAACCGCGGTATCACCGTTTTGTGCCTTGTATTTTTCGTCTTGCTTTTCGGCAGTACTGCGACTTTTGCGAATGTTTTCTAGGGCCTTTTCAACTTCCTTTTCATCCAGTTTCGCAACCTGTTTGGTCAATGTATATTTTTCCAAATCAATTTCAGGTAATTCAGGCAAAATATCAAATTCCAATGAGTATTCAGCATCTTTGCCAATTTCCCAACCCGCCAAGTCGGCCTTTGGACTGCCTGCCAAACGAATTTTCTTGTCTGCGGTATAGGCATTTAAATCGTCGTTCATCAATTTATCAATCGCTTCGCCATATGCAGATGCATTAAATTTCTGGCGCAATACGTTTAGTGGTATATGCCCCGCACGAAATCCCGGCATTTTAGCGTTTTTACCGTATTCAGTCAGAATTTCATCCGCCGCAGATTGCAACGTATCCGCACTAATAACCCCATTAACAACATAATGTAAATCTTTGGTTTTTTCTTTTTTAATCATGATAATATTTCCTTTGGTGATAATCGGTCGCAGTATACACCCGAAAAATCCCGAACGCAACAAAAAACAAACCCGCAGATATAAATGCGGGTTTTGTAAACACACCAAACGATAATAAATATTAACGTTTGCTGAACTGTGTTGAACGACGCGCCTTGCGGAAACCATAATGTTTACGTTCAACCGTGCGACTATCGCGTGTCAAGAATCCGGCCGCCTTTAATGCGCCACGTAATTCTGGTTCAACCTTTTCCAATGCCTTGGAAATACCGTGTTTAACTGCACCGGCCTGACCAGACAATCCGCCACCTTGCACCATGGCGACAATATCATATGCCGTTTCACGTTTTGTGACCGCGAATGGCTGTGCAATAATCATCTGCAACACAGGACGACGGAAATATTCGCACATCGCCAAACCATTCACAGTGATATTACCCTTGCCTGGAACCAAATACACACGTGCCACAGAATCCTTACGTTTACCTGTTGCATATGTTGCATTATTTAATTTTACATCTTTTACATCCGCAACCTTCACAGCTGGCTTTGCTGCTTTTGGGGCTGCTTTCTTGGTCGCAACCGCTTTCTTTGCAGTTGTTGTTTTCTTTGCTTCTGTCATTATTCGCCCCTTTTGTTTTTACGGTTCAAACCTGCGAAATCTATAACGATTGGGTTTTGTGCTGCGTGTTTATGTTCTGCACCTGCGTAAACATGCAATTTAGTCAAACGTTTGTTTGCCAATGCAACCGCTGTGCGACGACCCATCATACGTTTAACCGCATTAGTCACCAATTTTTCAGGTTTTTCAGCACGCATCTGGCCCAATGTACGTTCCTTGGTACTGCCAGTCCACAGGGAATGCCAAAAGAATTTATCCTTGTCTGCCTTGTGTCCAGACATTGCGACCTTAGACGCATTGATAATGATAACATGATCACCGCAATCCATATTTGGTGTCCATGTTGGTTTATTTTTACCACGCAGGATGTTTGCAGTAAACACCGCCAAACGACCCAACGTGCAATCAGTTGCATCAATCAGATACCATTTGGCATCTAATTCGCACTTTTTTAACGATTTTGTCGCTACCATATTTTTAACCTTTTTTAAATTTAAGCGTTGCAATTATGCCCCCACCCCGCCCAAAAGTCAAGAAAAATCAATACGGTATTATATTACCACGGTGTTTTTTTATTATCATAACAACGGTCTGGACTATTTTGTCATTGCGGGCTTAGTCCGCAATGGGGATTTTAAAAACCGGCGTTTGCCGGTTTTGAATTTTTGGCGCGCCCTGCAGGATTCCCTCGGCATAAAATGCCTACGGGGCATTCCTGACGATTTGGCTACGCTTCACTTGCCAAATATCTACTCATTGTCGAACAGGTTCTTATCCTGGGGCTTGCACAACAAATTAAAAACCGGCGTTTGCCGGTTTTGAATTTTTGGCGCGCCCTAGCGAACGCTTTCCGAACTTATTATGCTACAGAAATACAAAAAACACAAGCGGCAAATTGGAATTGGATGCTGCTAATGGCGGCGTAGCTCGCTTATGCAATCATCAGACAAAACATTGAAAAACATTATATTTTACTTGACAATGTGTATACAATCGTATACAATACAAACATGCAAAGAAGGTAAACTATGATATTGCAACAACATGAAGTGTTCAGTAAATGGTTAAGGAAACAAACTGTTGATATTCGAACAGCGGTTTTTATGAGGCTGACCCGTGTTGCCGAAGGTAATATAGGTGATAGTAAATCTGTTGGTGATGGTGTCTTTGAGTTAAGGATATTTCATCGACCTGGATACAGAATTTATTATGTGACACGTGGCGAAGAAATAATAATACTTTTATGTGCTGGTGATAAATCATCACAAAAAAGCGATATAACAAAAGCAAAAAAATTAGCAAAGGAGGTATAGATATGGCAAAGGCAAATGTTACTAATTTTGATGTTGCTGAATATTTGGACAACGAAGAGACAATCGCAGCATATCTTTCTGCTGAATTAGCCGAAGGTGATCCAAAGTATATTAAAATTGCATTAGCAAACATTGCGCGTGCGCGTAACATGTCTGCTTTGGCAAAAAAAGCAGGGTTGACTCGTGCTGGACTGTATCGAGCATTGGAACCCGATAGTCGCGCAGAATACGCGACAATTCAGAAAATAATGAACGCGTTAGATGTTCAATTGGTCGTTAAACCACGTTCAAATCCTATGCATTTGGCGGCATAATTGTCCATACAACACAAAATTTCCGAACTTAAAAGCCCCGCAATCACGGGGCTTTTGTGTTCCAAAAAATAAATGGCGCGCCCTGCAGGATTCGAACCTGCGACCTGCGGATTAGAAATCCGATGCTCTATCCAGCTGGGCTAAGGGCGCATGTCCGACATTCTATATTAAAAACATTAAAAATTCAAGTGCAGTATAAAATTATCTTAAAATCTGTATGATCCAGATAATTTGAAATTATGCAACTGGATATCAGAATTATGCTGATAACGATAATCCAACCCAACCTGCAATCCCGTCGCAGATACTAATTCCACCCCTAAACCACCGTTTATCCACAGTGGATTAATATCAACATCATAATCAGTCCAATTATCAACAACAGCAAACTTATATTTAATCTGATCCGGGACACCTAATACATCATATTCCGCACCAACCGACACATAGGGACGAATCTGGAACCATGAAGATGGATAAATGCGCTTTTGTGCCGTCAACGTATAACCAGGTGTCAAAATGCCATATCCACCAGATTTCAAATCCATATAATCCGCACCCGCAGTTTTTTCAGTTATATTAAACCCAGTATTATATCCAACACGTGCATACAGATTACCCGTAATATACTGATTCAGCCAATCGTGCAATAATCCCCATTCTGAAATAACACTAAACGCAATTCCATCACCCGAAATATCCGAAACATAATTTTGCTTACGATCAACATCCAATACATGCAAATCCATAAACGCATTCCCGTACAGGCGCGCCCCCTGCCCCAAATTCTGCATTAAATACGCACCAAGACCAAAATTATTATCTGTAACAGACGTATCAACAAAACCATTTATTTCCTCAGACGGCAAATAGCCAACATTAAATGTATCGTTTGCGTCACTCTTTAAATGATTAAAGTGTGCCGTCAATCCCAAAATTAAACTCTTTGCCTGTTGCCAATCAAACCCAGCCGAAATCCCAAAACGATTACCATCCGCATCAACATCTTCTGATGTTTTCTGGGTGAACAAACCATAATCAACGTCCAGCCATGCCTTATTCAGATTACGATTACGATTCCATAAAAATTCATCTATCATTCTATCTTCAAAATTGCGGAAATACGTGTGTTCATTCAATGCAATGTTCCCCAACAGTTGTTCCGCATCACGCGCTTCAAATAAACGCGAAAAACTTTCATAAATGTGTTCATCCCGCGAATCAGTAAATACAGCCATCCTGTCTGCTAACGCAGATGCCATGTCATACATCTTTGTGTTTGCAAATATTCTTGGCAAAACTTCTATCGGTGTTTTGTTATAGAACCCCTTAGCTTCCAACTGGTGTGCAATTAAATCATCTATAGCCCCAGCGGCAAAATACGCTGAATCAGTATGTCCCGGCACAACATCTACAAATGGCTGAATTTTATGAACATACCCCAGTCCCAACGACGGATCAAACGTCAAATATAAATCATGAAACACATTATCAATATCCATATTACGTCGCACCAAATAACCAACATCAGGATAATCAACACAAATACTTCCATCAGCATTACAATATTTAACAACAAAATTACTGATTGTACCATCCAAGTTCTTAATACCATTCAGCGCACTAACTAGCCATATGGCTTCATCAGTGTCGGCAATATCAAACATAGTTAAATGAATCTGGTTATCGTCTAACAAACCATCCCCAAAATCAAACACAAAATTCTGTCCAACGGCTATCAATGGCATTCCATCATCAGCATTTACCATTTTGCCTTCTGAATCAACATGTGCCCAATACGACCCAGACATTTCCCTGTTAGGTAAAATCATCGCTTCTACGACACTATTATTTCCGAACACAAACTTTTGACCCACGTATAAGCGTTGCAAATCCTTAAAATGTATATTACCCGAAACACTACCATCAACAGCCGCCATTAAAAATTGTTCATCAGAACCCAGAATAAGTTCATCCCCATGCGCAATAACATCACCTGCAATAATTACATTGCCAGAATCAACCCACATCTTACCAGAATCCTGATAAATTCCACCAGATTCAAAATTACCAGCCGTAAATGTATAATTATCTGAAATAATATTCATGTATGTATTATCTAAAATTTCATCCTTATTCTGGTACATCACCCCAGATATATCAGCAGAGTTTTCAACAATAATTGTATCAGATCCTGAAAGCGCCAACTTACCCAAATCGGCCAGATTCTTAACAGAAATAATATTATCAACGTCTAATAAAACCTGCGCATCACTATAGACATTTATACCACCAGCGATATTGAATGTATCCGCAATATGATAAACAACGTTCCCAGCCCCAGCAATAAAGTCCCCTGTAACAGCTACATCTGTGACAGAAACCGCCGCATCACCCAACAACCACAAACCATTTGTCCCCGAATAAGCACCCTGATATAGATTGCCATCAATGCGTAAATCCGATATAGATACAGAATTCGCAACATTTAATTCTGCATTTGCGTCATTCTGAACAACAAACCCAGACACCCCCATCGTAGCCGCAGAAACGGTCACGTTACCACCACCAATAACAGTAATATCATTACCAGCAGACAGATTATCCGCCACTATATCCATTTTCCCACTAACATCAACCAATCCTGTAACATTTATATCTTGACCAGAAACCAACTTAATAGTGTTTCCTGCTGTAACGCCAATGCCGCCACCAATAATGATATCCGTATTACTATCCGTACGTAATTCAATATTATGTGTATCAAGAACACTTAACCCTTTGTCATGTTTTAACGTATCAAACCACAAACCATTCGCAATATTTATCCCATTATTAGCAACAACCGATTCACCACGCACAACCAAAGCACCATTATTAACATCCAATAACCGCGCAGTTACATATTTAGAATATATATCTACACTGCCACCATTTGTCGCAGATATTTCACCTGAAACATTTAATGCGGATCCCGTTGTTGTATTTCCCAAAACCACCGCGCCCTTGTTTGACGCAACAATACCCGCAGTTCCTATTGTTATATTATCAGAATCAAATTTTGCCAAACGCGCCAAATCATTTGCGACCGCCGACACACCCCTAGAAATATTTATGCTGCCACCAGATATTATACTCGTACTAGTGTTACCATACGCAGAAATATTTACATCACCCGCAGAACCTGCATTCGCACCGGACAAAGTTACCTGCCCCGCAATATTTACATCCCCAGCAACATTCAACTGTGTTAGTGATGCCCCAAAATTCAATGTGCCGTCCGTAACATTTAAGCCACTGCCTGATGTAACACTACCCGCCAATGCATCCAAATTAAATGTTCCACCCTTAACATCAACATTACCAAATGAAACCGCCCCAGTTCCATGAACTGTTACAGAATCTGTATCTACCTCACCATAGGATAACAAACCACCAATATCTATTTTATTACCCTCAATCCTGATTTGACCAGAATTATTGACCACATCCGAAACAATCGCCAACGTATGATTCGCCGCGGTGTTTGTCGATACATCTAAATTACCACCGGTATTACTTAACGATTTGATTACCACGCCATCAGTACCAACAATCCGTGCAGTTGCCTTATTAACAACCGACGTCTCTGCGGCATTTATCTTACCACTTGCATACACCTCTGTATTTCCGGTGTTTGTTTCTATATTGCCAGTCAAATTAATATCTGTAGATGCCGACAACAATAAATCTTGTGCATTATTTTTAATATTCTGTGCATTTATCGTTGCGGCGGCAATAGACATTTTAGCATTGGTATTATTTACACCATTTTGTATATTACCCGCATTCAATACAGCGTCCGAATCGGTCAATGTTAACTTAAATGTATCTACATCATTAACCCACGAATATGGTTCACCGTCACCTATAATTAAATTTCCAGTTGTAAAATCAAAAACATTTGCCGCATCCATACCAGTTAAATCAAAACCATGCGCCAATGTTGTTGTACCCGCAATCTCAGCCAACAAATTACCCTTGTTAATAATTGATGCGCTATTTGCCGCCCCACCATAAACAGTAAAATTACGACCAGAGTGTATAACAATGTCGCCATTGGTGTTTGAACCCTCTATTGTGCCAAAAACATCTATATCCCCACCGGCATGCAATTCAACCTTGGAAGCTAAATTCTGCAACATTCCATACGAATCGCTTTTACCAACAGAAATGTTGCCCAACGCATTCACATAGGTCACTCCATTTAAATTTTGCACTGTGCCAACAGTCAGATTATTAATATTATCAAATGACAATCTGTTTTTTGTAATACTTCCTGTGTCCCCATTTTTAATTGTTCCAATTATCACATTTACCGGTGAAGCGTCACCCGTCATATTTAAACTAAACCCATCAGCAAGCGTTAAAAAGTTTGTAATATCAATATCCCCAGCGGACTGAAACGTATAAGCACCACCATCAATAAACGCAGAAGGTTCCACATATATATTTCCATTATTCGCATCACTAATAACCCCAGCCAATATGCTATCAGAAACAGTTATACCACCAGTACCAACAGATACCCCTCCCCTATAATCAGAACTGGAGTTAATAACCAAATAATTATCATCCGTCACGTTTAACGCATCAACACCGTACGCAACATTCACACAAGGCGCAAAAGCACATCCAACGAAGTAAAAAAACCTTCCAAAATTCATTTTCTATTTTACTATTCCGACCTTTCCTGATAACATTATGGCATAAATAAAAAAACTAGGAAAGACAAAAATGATAAAAAATAAAGAAAAATTAAATTTTGCAATAAAGACAATTTTTGCCCGCCAAATAATGGACAGTCGCGGGAATCCAACTGTTGAATGTGATGTTGTATTATCCGGGGGGGCAACTGGGCGTGCATCTGTTCCATCTGGGGCATCAACTGGATCTTTTGAGGCAATTGAATTACGCGACAACACAGACAAATACATGGGCAAAAGTGTGTTAAACGCAATAAAAAATGTTAATACAATAATATCAAAAAAACTGATCGGCTTAGATTCATCCAACCAATCAAACATTGATTCAACAATGATTCAACTGGATGGAACCAACAACAAATCCAGATTGGGGGCGAACGCTATTTTGGCTGTGTCACTGGCAATTGCACATGCTGTCGCGAACCAAAAACAAATTCCGTTATATAAATATATTGCAGATATATATGGAAATAACAAACCATGCGTTTTACCACGTCCTATGATGAATATTTTAAATGGTGGTGTCCATGCAGATAACGGCTTGGACATCCAAGAATTTATGATTATCCCCAACGGTGCAAAATCCGAAGCCCAGGCAATTCAAATGGGGTCTGAAGTTTTTCACCATTTAAAAAATATATTGCATAAACACAAATACGCGACCAACGTCGGCGACGAAGGTGGTTTTGCACCAAACATAAAAAAAACCACCAAGGCATTGGACCTGATTATTAGCGCAATTAAATCCGCAGGATATATTCCCGGATTACAAATTTCCATTGGTCTGGATGTTGCATCATCGGAATTATATAAAAATGGCAAATATCATTTTGAAGGCAAAAAACTATCTGCCGAAAAAATGATATATATTTACGAATCATTAATTACGAAATACCCAATAATATCAATTGAAGACGGCTTAGCCGAAGAAGATTGGGCGGGATGGAAAATGATGACAGAAAAAATCGGCAAAAAATGTCAACTTGTTGGTGACGATTTATTCGTTACCAATTCCACCAGATTAAACCAAGGAATTAAACAAAGCGTTGCAAATGCCATTCTTATCAAACCTAATCAGATTGGAACATTGTCGGAAACCCTGCAAACTATAAAAAAAGCACAAAATGCAAAATATGGTGTAATTATATCACATCGCAGTGGCGAAACCGAAGATACAACAATCGCAGACCTAGCCGTCGCAACAAATGCCGGGCAAATCAAAACCGGTTCTATGTCACGTTCTGATCGTATGGCAAAATATAATCAACTGTTACGTATCGAACAAGCACTGGACAAATCTGCAAAATATGGTATATAAGAAACAACGTTATATACAATATTAGATATGAACTGGCCATTTCTTTATATATTGTTAAAACATGCGATTGGAATAATGTTACTATTAATTATCGCGCTTGCGCCCGCGTGGATTGCTGCACAAACCAAAATATCCAAGGAGGCCATGATTGTCACCCGAATCCTAAGTTGGCTGTTTGGATGGACCGGTATTGGTTGGTTATTGTCATTGTTTGTATCATCCAGAAAATAAAAAAAATCGTGAGCAAGACACCCACGATTTTTTTCATAATCCGCTCAAATTAATTACAATTCGCTCGTATCAATGCCACGATCGCGCAACATTTTAACAATAATAGATTCCTCTTTCTTTGCTTTAAGGGTCTGCGCGCCCTTGCTAAACTCTTTCTTCTTATTCCCAGGCACTTTAGTTGTCATCAATATACCCCTTTTAAAGTCAACTATGTCAACAATATACACTAACAAAACATTTTGTCAAGTAAATTTTGTCAACAAACATTAATTAATCTTGGCATCCATATTCACCACAACGATAACCAGACACCTCTTTCACCTCAACCGCGATGGGCGCCGGGGTCGGATTTTCGGTATAATGGACTTCCTTAACCACACGGACACGTCTGTTTTCTGCGTTTGCAACACCATCAGGCGTTGGAACTTTCAGATCTTCTTCACCTGCCGACACCGCAACAATCTGACTGGCAGGAATACCATATTTTATCAACATTTTCTGAACAGCCTCTGCACGGCGTCCCCCCAAAGCATAATTATAATTTTTGGTTCCCATCGTGTCAGTGTGCCCAACAACCGTCACTTTGATATTCTTATTTTCCTGGGTTGCAGTTGCCAACTGTTCAATCAATGCCTTATACTCAGGTTTTATCGTAGATTTATCAAAATCAAAACGCACTTCAAATATTTCTTCCATGACATGTTGCTTCGGTTCCAATGGTATCTGCTGAACCTTGATCATTGTTTTTTCACCAGACGCCCCCTGTAATTTATCCAAACGAGCGTTTATCGCCGCCAATTCCGAACGCATTGCCATCATCATATTAATAAATTCCTGTCGCGAAACAGATTCTTCACCAACGACAGCATCCACAGATTTATCTATGCCATAAACATTCTGATTCAGGGTCACAGGGCTAACCGGCACAGGATTTATCAAATGCGCGGGAACATTTACATTATTAACAATGATTACACCATCACGTGCACGCGATGTTGCCTGCATCGCAGCCATTGTTCTTGTTTCTGGATAATATTCTTGTTCCTGTGATTTTGTTTCCATATTAACCGTATTACGCACAACCGTCTTCTTAGAAACAACCTTGCCCCCCATGCAGTCACGCAACGAATTCATAGATTTGAAATAACGATCACGACACTTTGCCGCGGTTGATTCCTGACCACTGGCAGCGGCAGACAACCAACAATCAAATTTCGCCTGAACTTCTGCCGCCAACTGTGGATCTGTATCCGTAGCATCATTTTTAAACTGTTCCATTATATCGTTGTAGGCCGTATATAATTCATAAGATTCCTGTTCATCTGCGACATTCCAATCAGACAAAGATTCTGGGAAAGGCGTTTCCCCAGAAAATGCCGCAACCGCCTTTTGTGCGAAACGTTCACCAATATCAGGATAACCACTGGTCTGCGCATTATAAATAGCATACGAGCGATAATTCATTGCCAACTGGTTTAAAAAAGAATCCTGATGCGGCGCAGAATAAACATCCAATTGTTCAACGTAATCAACAGTTGGCGTATCAAACGCAATAAATTCATCATCACGTGTACCAGCACATGCTGCCAATCCAGCAATTCCAACAAATGACAAAACGCGCGCAACAGCCGTCCAAGAAACACAAGAATTATTTTTCATAAAAAATCCTTTCCTATTTGTGTATGATTATACAAAAAATCACCTGTTTAGTAAAGCAGAAAAAACACTTATAATTATTTATTTAAAAACTGCGCGGCAACACTGCCTAATGACGACAAT
The DNA here is from genome assembly GCA_018064405.1 of Candidatus Enterousia scatequi. GTDB lineage: Bacteria > Pseudomonadota > Alphaproteobacteria > Rs-D84 > Rs-D84 > Enterousia > Enterousia scatequi. The sequence goes on from JAGHVG010000010.1 coordinate 12,348, forward strand.
CCGCCCAGTCCAGACCCACTATTTGTGACATTTGTTACCGATTCCATAATGGTTGCAGTATTCGTTTTTGTGCCGACATTACCAATTGTCGTCGTCAAGAATTCACCCCATGCCTCACGCTTTTTCGCACTTAACCTTGCATAAGAACAACTTTCCATTTTATCCAACAATTTTGCGGCGACTGTGGCCTCTGCTGCGGTATAATCAGCAGGTGTGAAATCAATCAAATTAAACACATCATAAATATTTGATATTGTTTTTTTATTTTTAGACGACGTGCTGCAAACCCCATCATCACAATACTCACCCACAGACGCCATAGGATAACCATTCCAAATTGTTCCAGGATCTTCAAAACAGTCCCAGCATAATTCAACACCAGTTAATTCTGCTTCACCCATTTGAACACGTGTTTTATATGTAATGTTTCCACAACAAATATGTGTTCCAAGCGCATCTAACGCAGTCATTGCACCTGTTTTTGCAAACTCCTTCATCATATTATTAACAAAGTTAATTTCAGTCGTTGTTGGTTTGCACTCTGCATCCAATGCCTTTTGCTTAGCGCTAATTTCTTTTATACCACTTGCCAGCGACAAAACCGTTGGAACCAAACTAGATGCCGTATCAATCGGTTTTGCTTGCTGGGTTGCGACCGGTGCCGCTTTTTTCACAGAAACAGCCGCCCAGACATTAAAACATGTCACACAAACAAGTAAATATGTAAATAAAAAACAGTTTTTTTTCATCTCTCTGATATGATATTGTAGCATAAAAAAAGAAACAAATAAATATAAAAATTGCTTTTTATTTTATGGCGCGCTAAAATCAAACTATGCAAACAGACACACGCAATTTTTTAATTTTGAACAAACACAAGCGATTAACACGTCTGCGCCAGTTTTTTTTCACTGGCTGGGGATTGGTTATGATTGCATCATTAATTGCGGGCGCACTGTTCACAAAACAGATTTTATGGACACCCATATCTGCAATAAACATGACCGATATCGTCAGCAATCAATTCAAAATGTCCAACGCATCTTTTTCGGGCACCGACAAAAACGGTGAACCATTTGAAATACATGCGTTATCTGGGCGCCAGGAATATACGAATCCGAATCTTGTATTATTATCCAAAGTATCCGGCAAAACCGTCAGAATTGACAACAACAAAAAAATCACCGATAATATAACCGCTAATTCGGCACGATATGATCGTGATACAAAAACAATAACATTATTTGGTCACGTCCGTGTGGATTCCAGCAATGGCGACAAAATACTAACCGATGAAATGGTGATACAATTATGAAGCAATCTGAACTAAGAATTGAACATTTGTCCAAAACATACGGTAAACGTATGGTTTTGCGCGACATATCGCTTTATGCACGCCAAGGGGAATCTGTTGGTCTGTTGGGACCAAACGGTGCTGGAAAAACAACTGCGTTTTATTGTATAACAGGTCAGTTAAATGCCACCGGGGGCCAGATTTTTCTGAACTCTCAGGATATTACCCACCTGCCATTTTATCAACGGGCGCGCCTAAAGATAGGATACTTACCCCAGGAAAATAGTGTTTTCCGCGGTCTATCGGTTGAAGATAACATCATGGCAATTTTAGAGGTTGTTGAGTCAAACGCAAAAAAACGCAACGAACAATTAAACAACCTGCTACACGAATTTGATATTGAATCCCTGCGACGCAGTCCCGCAACGGCATTATCTGGCGGGGAACGGCGACGTGTTGAAATTGCACGTGCATTGGCGAACAACCCAAAATTTATATTACTAGACGAACCTTTTGCCGGAATCGACCCAATTGCCGTTAATGAAATTAGGTGCCTGGTATCACAGTTAAAAAACCGCGGTTTGGGGGTAATTATTACCGACCACAATGTTCGTGAAACATTGGGTATTACCGACCGCAGTTATGTTTTACACGATGGATTAATTTTAAAGCATGGAACCAGCAACGAAATTATCCGCGATAAAATGGTGAAAAAGGTGTATTTAGGCGAAGATTTCACAATGTAAATAATTCTGTTATTTCCGACAAATGCGACCCGCCCGTGTGGGCGGTTTTTGTATACGTTTTTTGAAACCCTATTTGTATGACATTATTTCAATAATTCTGTGACGTCACCATGCAGGGTTGTATTACCACTGACATCAACTGAACCCGGTTTTGCAAAATCAACATCGTCTATATCAATCCACATAGTTGTTGGGGTTAATACAGAATCAAAATAAAAACGTCCATTGGTTACATCTGATACCGTCCGCCATACCGTAGATGTATTATTTGGTTTTTCCATACTAATTTCTACCCCCAATGGTGTTGATACGCCACGCATCAGCGACAAAACACTATATGCCATTTGGTTTGCAAAACTTTTGTTTTTTATCCCCGGCAAATACCCCTGTAATTCATTGTTTGTAAATTGGTCCAGCCATCCTGTTAAATATACAAAACGGGCCTGTGATAATGATGAACCAGGCATTGAACCATCTATGCCGGCTTCAACGAAATAATCTCTGACCGCCGATATTTTATCAAAACTGGGATCATTCGTTAGGACCACACGACCCTTGATATGATGAACCTTTACTGTGCCATCTATGTATTCTATGATTGCATTATCGCCACTTTTATCTGTCACAATATAATGCAGATTTAATGGATATCCACTGATTTGCCCTGTCACACCCTCAACCACAACCGGTAATGGATTATTTTCAAAATATTTTACAACATCTGCGGTTGTTTCAAAATTATCCAATAAATACTGAACCATCATGGCGGTGGATATCTTATTGTCTTGTCCCTGGGCATCTGGATATTTAGACCCATACAAATACAACGCATCAACCGCTAATTTTTTTTCGTTAACGCCTGAATTGGCAATATAATTATAACTATAGGTAACAACACTGCCGTATTTTGATTCCCATGTTGCAGCACCTGACACATCACTAGTATGTTGTTCGCCACGCGGCATTACCCTTAATTCCACATCATCTGTGCCCAACCAATCCATCGTGCGCCCAGTTATAACATTACCGCCCGTTGTTGTATATGTAATTCTGGAACATGCGTTTGCATGGGACAACACAGACATTATTAACATTGTTGTTAAAAAAAGATGTTTCATTTTTCCCCCCTAACAGTAATAGATTATGCCGTATGTGTTGGATATTGTCGTGGATACGATGAATCAGGCAGCGCCAACGGTGATTTCACACCACATCCGCACAACACCAATAAACACAATATAATGATTGTTTTCTGCATGCTACGATTATAGACCGTTAAAAATTATAAAGTCAACAAAACAAAATAGGAAAATTTGATACTTGTCTCAATTGGCAGCCTCACTGGGATTCGAACCCGGATTCTCGCCTTGAAAGGGCGGTGTCCTAACCATTAGACGATGAGGCCAACGTACAAATGCCCGCCAATTTTATAAGATAGTTTGCCTTTTGTCAAGAATTTATATAAAAAAGTGCGTCATCATGACGCACCGTTTATAACCCATTAACAATTTGTAAAACACGATTTGGAACGTCTGCAACCTTAATGCGTTCCTGGGCCATTGTGTCACGATGACGCAGTGTGACCGTTCCATCCTCTATTGTTTGGTGATCAACCGTAATGCATACTGGGGTTCCAATTTCGTCATGGCGACGATAATTCTTACCGATATTTCCAGAATTTTCCAATTCAATACGACCGATTGACAGTTTTCTTAAATCGTTTTCAATCTTTTGTGCGGTATCCAATAATTCCGGAACATTACGCGCCAACGGGATAACCGCTGCCTTGACCGGCGACAACCAGGGCTTCAGTTTTAATACAGTGCGCGTTTTACCGTCACCTAAATCTTCAACCGTATATGCATTATGCATAACCGCCAACATCGCACGATTCACACCCATTGCTGTTTCAATGACATATGGAATAAAACTGTCGCCAGATTGCGGATCAGAATATGCCAATTTGGTCGTTGAATCCTTGTTTTCCATAACATTGGCATTTATTTTGAATTCATCTTGTGATTTGGTGTGTGACCCCAGGTCAAAATCCTGGCGGTTATGAACGCCTTCAACTTCGTCAAATCCATCAGGGAACAGGTATTCAATATCAACCGCGGCCTTGGCATAATGCGCCAATTTAACATGCGGCAAAAAGCGCAACTTTTCCGCAGGAATTCCCAAAACATTAATCCACCAATCAAGACGTGTTTTTTTCCAATATTCAAAATATTTTTCATCCTCAGATGGATTTACAAAATACTGCATTTCGGCCTGTTCAAATTCGCGCATACGAAAAACAAAACCACGTGGTGAAATTTCATTTCTAAACGCTTTGCCAATTTGGGCAATACCAAATGGCAATTTGTGTGGTTTAGCATCTAAAACATTTTTGAAATTGACATATGTCGTTGTCGCCGTCTCAGGACGCAGATATGCATTTATTTCACCGTCAGCGGTTGCACCAATGGATAACCCCATCATTAACTGATATGCGCGTGGTTCTGTGATTTCCGTACTGCCACAATTATCGCATTTTGTTGGGTCCTTCATTTTATCCTGGCGCATACGGGCACCGCATTTTTTACATTCAACCAATGGATCAGAAAAACTGCCTTCGTGTCCAGAATATTTCCATAACAGGCGATTGCTGATAAGTGCGGCATCCAAGCCCTCTACGTCATCACGCGAATAAATCATGGCGTTCCACCAAGCGTTGCGAATATTTTTCATTAATTCAACACCATACGGGCCATAATCATACGCCCCCCCCAGACCACCATAAATCTCAGACCCGGTAAAAATAAAACCACGACGCTTACACAACGCAACAATATCATTTATTGACACATCAGACATTTTACAACAACCCCCATATTTATTTCATTTCTGGACTAATTGCACCAACAGGACATATCGCAGCACATGTCCCACACGACATGCATTTGTTTGGATCTATCATGCATTTACCTGCGGCATCTGGGCCAATAGCCATCGCGGGACAAACCCCCATACATGTGTGACATCCGATACATTTTGATGAATCTATTTTATATACCATTTCATATTCCTTAATTACGATTATTCAGCAAACTTAGAATGTATTCAAACATTGCAACAAAAGATATGTACAAATGTAATGCACCCAAGACCGCTAGTTGATTTTTTTGTGTTTCATCATCCAGGACATTGTATGCATTTTTCAATGTCTGCATATCATATGCGGTGAATAACGCAAATATCAAAACGCCAATGAAACAAACAATCGCTGCCCCTGTTGCGCCCAATGGCCAGATTAATGAAATAATCCCCGTCAAAATTAAACCAATCATACCCATCGTCAAGAAAATGCCCAGGAAAGATAAATCTTTAACTGTTTTATACCCAAACAGTGCCATGCATCCAAACATTAACGCTGAAATAATAAATGCATAAATAATAGAAATTGGGTTTATTGACAACGAAAACGCAATCAAAGGCGTTATTGTTATACCCATAATTATTGAATATATCGCCAGCATTATCGCCCCTGTGGTTGGCTTCATATTAAATGTGCGTACCTGGGCCCAAATTGAAAAGATAAGACCACCAAACAATAAAATGTAATACAATGCCGAAAATCCAGTCATTGTGGAATTAAACAAGAATTTAAGTCCACCACCAAATATAGTGAATACAGATGCAACAGCAGTCAATAAAACCGCCCCAAACATCAATCCAAATATGCGTTTAAAATAAAGGTCTATGGTGTTTCGCGTAGCAATTTTCTTTGTTGGCATAAACGTCTCCTTGTTGTTCTAGACAATATATAATACTAAGGCATGTGTTTTTCAAGATAAAAAACAGAATACGCGCTGCAGGTAATACGAATTTATTATTGCCTTAACCAATATGAAAATGTAGAATTATATCAATATACGGGAGTGTTTTATGATTTTTGATATCATGGATATAACTTTGACTTTGCGCCAAATAGACATGGGACTCAGATATAGCGCACTTTGTAACAAAGGATGTTTCGGGGATAAAAACTTTAGGGTTGGTAACAAAACATTCAGGGAAGATAAAAGGACCAATAATTTATATGACAAACGTGCAAAGATAGCGTATTATCAAATACTGCATAATGGTGTCCAAAGGCATAAATAAAAATGGCAATAGTAATAGATCCTATTTCACCGGTGGCGTTTTCTGTGTTTGGGTTTGGTGTACGCTGGTATGCGCTGGCATATATTGCGGGGTTCGTACTGGGATTTTGGGTGCTTAAACGTTTAACGCAATCTGACAATAGACAAGTTTCTTTGTCCAAAAAGCAATTTGATGACTTGTTTTCTTTCATTGTCCTGGGGGTGATAATTGGTGGACGGTTGGGTTATGTGTTGTTTTATAACCTGCCATTCTTTGTCGCAAATCCATTGGAAATATTTGCAGTTTGGCATGGTGGAATGAGCTTTCATGGTGGACTGCTGGGGGTAATTATTGCAACAGTTTTATTTGGACATAAAAACAAATTAAACAGTTTGGCTTTACTGGACTTGCTAGCAATAGTTGCGCCAATTGGATTATTTTTTGGCAGGATTGCAAATTTTATAAATATGGAGGTTATGGGTCGTCAAACAAATGTCCCATGGGCGGTAATGTTTGCAGGGGATAAAAATGTTCCACGTCACCCCAGCCCTTTATATGAGGCAACATTGGAAGGCGTATTATTGTTTATGATTATGCTGTGTTTATATAGATTTACAAAATTGCGCCGTTATCCTGGGGCACTAGCGGGAATAATGGGGATGTTGTATGCGATATTCAGATCTTTCTGCGAATTATTTCGCGCACCCGATGCTCATATTGGCTTCCTAACATCATGGGGGTTGACGATGGGGCAACTGCTGTCGGGAATATTGTTTTTTGGCGCCATGGCACTTTTTGCATTTGCGTTTAGAAAAAAATAATATATAATACAGCACGCGTAGTTCACATAGTGGGTGGCAGAGCGGTCGAATGCGACGGTCTTGCATACGAGTAAGCAAGGCGAACATATCGTGTGAGGCCGAGCGCTAACGAGTGGTGAGCAGCAGCGATAGCTGCGACACGCGAACAAAACCGCAGGTTTAAAAAGACCGGCGGAAAGAAAAAAGTTTAGGATGGGTGGCAGAGCGGTCGAATGCGACGGTCTTGAAAACCGCTGAGGTGGCAACGCCTCCGGGGGTTCGAATCCCTCCCCATCCGCCA
>JAGHVG010000023.1 GCA_018064405.1 Candidatus Enterousia scatequi
CAGATAGTTCCAATGAGTCCGTATACGGTCTAACGCAAGACAACACGTGGGGTGTGACATTATATACAGGTGATAAAATAAAGGGAGAGGCATTATGCAGCCGCACGGATGGGACATATGCCAAACCTGGTAATCCTGATGAAGCATTTGATGAGGACAATAGTTATTATTGCTGGTGCAGGATGACGAGCCCGGCTGTGTCGCGTTGGGTGTTCCGCGACGTCTCCGACAGTGCGGCCTCTTGCGCGAGCTTTTGTGCGTACGCCTGCGGGTACCCCGTTCATTACTACTCGGACTTTCGTTCTGGCGTCTTTTCATCCGTCGGCAATTGATGAAATGTATTACGCAAACCGCAACGCGTAAAAAAACAACCGCCTGTTTGGGCGGTTTGTTTATACCTCAAAATTATAATTCTTAATTGATTTGACGATTGCATTAACCAACTTATTTTGGTGATCGGATGATTTTAATAATTTTTCTTCCTTGGCATTGGACAGGTGCCCCAATTCAATCAACGCACCCGGCACAGTTGAACGCAATACCGCAAATGGCGCATGCCGAACATCAGGACCAGGTTGCTGATCAACGCTGGCGCGTTTAAGTGACTGGCAACAACTGGATGCGTATTCTTCGGACATTTCGGCAACAGCATGCTGTTGCAATGACGACAATGCCACACGAATATCCTTAGAAAATTGTTCAAAACCACTGACATCAATTTTATCTGCGGCGTTTTCGGCATCTGCCAGTTTTTGTGCCTCTTCATCAGATGCCTTTTCAGATAATGTATAAATGGAAAATCCCTTTACTGAACGGGATGGATTTGCATTTGCGTGCAACGATATAAATAAATCACCCTTGTGCTTTTCCGCCAATTCAGCACGTTCCGCCAATTTTAAATAACTATCGTTACTGCGTGTCATATATGTTTTGAATCCCGCAGCATCCAATTTGTTTTTCAGTTTTTTCGCCGTTGCCAGAACAACATCTTTTTCGCGTGTTCCGCCCTTGCCTATACAGCCGGGATCCTTGCCCCCGTGACCCGCATCAATAATTATAACGTGTTTTTTTGCCGGTGTAATGGCGGTTAATTGCGTTTGGGTGGTTGATGCCTTGCCCAGGGTCCCAGCGGCAAAATCAAATACCAAACGATAGTCGTTATCCCCATTTGGTTCCAAAACCATAATTTGATTTTTATTTAATGGCGCAATTGTCTTTTTTAAATTAACAACCAATGTTAATTTATCACCATTTTGAATTTGATTCACCGATTTCACCAATGCGTCAGATGCCAATTTAGCAGCAACAGCATCATCCGTTGTCATATTTGCAATATTAACAATCATCTGATTTTCAGAATATTCCAACGTATATGACGGGCGTAGCGCCGTTTCAATCACTAAACGTGTTTTATTCCCGGGTTGAACACCTGTCCGAATAGATTGCAAAGAATTACGCGCCGCAAACGCCACACGTGGCAAAAAAGTAATTACCAGGGCACCCAATCCAGAAAACCGTAAAACTTCCCTTCGTGTCAATCGCATATCAGGCAAATTATATCAAAAAAAACACCGCTATTCAAGCGGTGTTTGTCGTTAATCTGTCTTATTTGTTAACACAGTTCGCAAAACTTTGCGCAACAAAGGTTTGTTCCGAACTGGTCATCGTTGCCACAGGAATTATATAACAGCGCGCACTGTCACGAATAATAAATACTTTTGTTCCACGTTTATATGCGGTCTGCATGTTATTCATTTGTGCACTTGATAAAAATGCGTTTTGCGTTGTTGGCGCATTTGACAACCCCGCCTGGACAACCTGATATGCGGTTGCATAATCCCATAATTCTGAATTTGAATTTAATTCCATATATATAGACCAATCCTCAAAAGGATCTTCTTTTTCATTATCCAATGTTGGGAATGCGACACCCGTTATCAATGCGGCCGCCGTTTGCAACGCGGTTGGTTGCGATGACGTTGTTGTTCCAGCCGCGACAGTATTCATCCGCATATCATCACCGCATGCCAAATTCATACGATTTGTATATCCTGCCAATACTGAATCCACCGCAGATTGCCAATCTGTACCCTTTTGATTTAAATCCAAACTGACGATTTTTTCCGCCCAACCCCAAATACTGGCACCGACATTACCGGCATTTGCAAAGCGCGTAACCATTTCTGTTGACCCCCCAGGAACACCTGCGCCACAATAATCGGTCAAATATGCGGTTAATTTACTGCTGGTTTCATTACCATACGCCAGTGCCACAGAATGACAAGACATCGCAGCCTCTAGTTCCTGGCGACGTTGCAGACATAAATCCGAATGTGACTTAGATAACTGTGTCGCCATATTTGCCATAGATAAATATGACATCAATTCCTGTTGCACATACGATGGACACAACTGAGCTGCAGTATTTACCCCGCCCTTGTTTGAATAAACCATCGCAGAATATTGCGGCAATAATATAGATGTATCTTTCTGTAAGCATAATAAAGCATAGTTGTAAAGTTCGCTTTCGGTTGCATAAGCACAACGCCCACCATTATTTTGTCCCGGCAAAACCGTAACATCACCACAATAATCAGACAAACACTTATATATTTTTTGGCGGCATGCCGTATCAACATCAGGTTGTGTCACCAACATATATGTATTACGCTGATTGGCCAGATAGGCACTTGCCTGGGCCTGTGTTCCACGCAGATTCCCAGCCGCACACACAGCATCCGGCGCAAACCAAAGTCCAATAAAACCACATAAAAGCAATAATTTCTTCATAAAAAAATCCCCTCTCGTTACCGTTTATTGTATCACATTTGCACCCCCATAGCAATCATTTTTATAAATTCGTTGATTTGGCAATTTTTACTGGTAAAATGCTGGGTATGACTATAGATAATAATGTTCTTGTGCAAATTTCTGATGACATTTCTGTGTTAAGGGGGTTTCTTTGACCCCGATCGTATGCAATCTGAAATAAAGGCACTAGACGAACAAATAAATTCACCTGGATTATGGGACGACCCTGATAAAGCCATTCAGATTTTGCAAAAAAAGTCCGGCATGGAAAAACAACTAAACGAATTGTTTCGTTTAGAATCTGATTATAAAAATTTGTATGAATTGTGCGAAATGGCAGACACCCCCGAAGAAATAAATGCTATTATCCGTAATTTGTCAGAGGCCGCACATAACGCAAAGTTTATCACCCTTTTTCGCGAACCCGCAGATAACAATGGTGCATTTTTGTTTATCCAGGCCGGTGCCGGTGGAACTGAAGCCCAGGATTGGGCACAAATGTTATCACGCATGTACAAACGCTGGGTTGAAAGGCACGGATTTGATATTGAAATCATAGAAGAACACTTTGGTGATGTTGCTGGTATCAAAAGCGCGACATATCGCATATCTGGACACAACGCATACGGATGGTTAAAAAACGAAATTGGTGTTCATCGCCTGGTTCGCATTTCGCCGTATAATGCGAATGGCAAACGCCAGACCAGTTTTGCATCTGTTGATGTGTGGCCTGATGTTGATGATTCTATTGATATAGAAATAAATGAAAAAGATTTGCGTATTGATACATATCGTTCGTCTGGCGCAGGCGGGCAACACGTCAATAAAACCGATTCAGCCGTTCGTATAACGCACATCCCAACCAATATTGTTGTCACATGTCAAAATGAACGCAGCCAGTTTCAAAACAAAGATATGGCAATGAAAATGCTGCGCAGTAAATTGTATGAATTAGAACTTAAAAAACGTGCCGAAGCCGAAGATGCCGCAAAAGCCAATCAAAAGAAAATTGAATGGGGCAGCCAGATTCGCAACTATGTCCTGTACCCATATCAATTAGTCAAAGATGTGCGGACAAACGTTGAAAAGACAGATTCTGGGGCGGTTTTAGATGGCGACCTGGACGATTTTATGATTGCATCATTGCGGCAGGACTAATCCTTGCAAAACATGTTTGAAATAGTATAATACCGGTATAAATGCACCCGTGGCTCAACTGGATAAAGCATCGCCCTCCGAAGGCGGGGATTGCGCGTTCGAATCGCGCCGGGTGCGCCATAATAAAAAATACGACCATTTGGGTCGCGTTTTTTATTTTTGACGAACAAGCAAATCTTTCAAACTGTTCGCCAATCTGTCTTTTTCAGACGTTATTATTTTATCCGCTGGGACTCTCCAATCTATACCAATTTCTGGATCATCATAGCGAATTCCAAATTCTGATTCTTTGCAATATAAATTATCGCATTTATAGGCAAAGACCGCGGTCTTTGATAACACTGAAAAACCATGTAAAAAGTCACGCGGTATAAATAATTGTCTTTGATTTTCCCCTGATAATACAACCGCTACATGTTTACCAAATGTTGGCGAACCCAAGCGAACATCAACAGCCACATCCAAAACCTTTCCCTGTAAAACACGCACTAATTTTGCCTGAGAGTGTTCACCAAGTTGACAATGCAATCCACGAATAACCCCGTATGATGATTTAGATTGATTATCTTGAACAAAATCGTTTTTTATTCCGTTGTTTACAAATTCATCTTTGTTATAACTTTCAAAAAAATATCCCCTAGAATCCAAAAAAACGCGTGGTTCTATGATATATACACCTTCTATTTTTGTTTTTATAAAATTCATTGTGTTACACCTTTTCATAACATGGTAGAACCAAAAAAACAAAAAAGCAATCATAACCATGATATTGTTCTTATGGACAAAATGCCCATTTATTTGTATCGTATACTATAACACATAAAAAAGGACACCGGGATGGATACAAAAATATTAAACAATATCATTGATATAATTAAATCGTGCGACAGCGTTATTTTAGCAACGATTGATGACCAACATCCTGATGCACGCCATGTTACAAATATGATAAATCGCAATACAGATAATTTAGACCTGTATTTTATGACCGGTGCTGATACGCCAAAATATGAACAGTTAGATAAAAATCCAAATTGCGCGCTGTATTATTATAATGATGATACACATATGTCTGTGCGGTTATATGGTAAAATGCGATTTGTTGAAGATATTTCATTAAAAACAAAATACTGGATGCCTGAATTCAAGGCATTTGGATATTGCGGTCCAGACGATCAAAGATTTGTGCTGATGCGTTTTATGCCCATGGAATATAAGTTCTATGTTGGACAAGAAATTCAAATCGGTAAAATAAATTGATTATTTAATTGCTTTTGGATAAAATCCTGTTTAATAATACGCATTGAACAGGAGCTTATTCCTTTGCCCATCAAAAAATTATTTGTTTGTATCGTCCCATTGTGCATGTGCGCATGCAACAGTGTTTATGTAAAGAAAAATTCGCTGGCACCATCAGAACTGTTTTATGTTGATCGTGGTGGCGATCAATTACAACACGAGATTAAAAACGCACTGGAAGAACGCGGATATCACATAACCATCGGACGCAAAAAGTCAACAACCAGAACAACATATATCTCAGCAGATACAAACAGTGAATCCAAGGCACGATATATCATCACAATTAATGAAAAAGAACCAACATTGAAACCCATATGGTGTGTGTTTAACGGATTTTGGTGGTGGCGTTTCAACCTGTCTATTGCCGACAATGAAACTGGGCAAGAAATCCTGGCATGGCGGGGCCGTATGTGCGCCAACAGCGCAATTCGCAAATTAAACAGATTATTAGATGATATGGAAATTGGTTCTGAAAAATAACATTTGATTTAGGTTAATAAACCTATATTATTCTAAATGTATAACAAAACATAGGGGAACACATGAACAAAACTATTGTATTTTTACCGTTGGTGGCGTTAACCGCGTGCAATACAGTTGCCATCAAACCACATTCATTAAACACAAACGAAAAAATTTACGTTGATACGAATGGCGAAACAATGCGCTATTATTTAAAAGAAGAACTGACCAAACGTGGATATAATGTTACCGTTGGTAAAAAGACATCTGTTCAAACCACAACAACAAATATCCAGGGTGATAAAGATGGACGCGTTTCAACCGTTGAATTGGATGGGGCACGTTATGTTGCAACGATAAACGAATATGACGTTGGTGATTATATGCGTATTTTAGGGCGTTTCCCAGTATGTGTATTTAACGGATGGAAATGGGTTGATTTTAACGTATCAATCGCCGACAACCAAACAGGTGAAGAAATCTTGTATTGGTCAGGAATGGGGTGCAAAGGAACCGTTAAAAGCGATTTAAGCCAAGTTCTGGATCAATTAACCAAATAACCCAAAAATCAGATAAAACAACCGCCCAAATGGGCGGTTTTTTTATCCAACGATTTGTTGCCAAATTGTTTTCTTTTTCTGCACCTTTTTTGCCTTGCGACGTGGGGCGGACATAACGGTCTTTTTTGCCTCAACATGCTGGGCGTTTTTCTTTTTAGCGTCTGTTGATGGTGCGTGTGCAGTCAAAACATCATCTGTTTTTACTGTTTCTGGTGCGACACGTTGAATAGAGTATTGATCAATATTCATCAAACTGTCATCACCAACAACGACGATTTCTGTTTCAAATTCGCGTTCCATTGCCGCCAATTCTGCACGTTTTTGATTCAGCAGGTAAATTGCGACATCGGTTGGCACAGTCATAATTATTTTCTGGGCTGCCTTGGCCAGCAATTTTTCCTGTAAATGACGGAACAGAATAATCGATGCGGTCTGAATACTTGGAACAACACCTGCACCCATACAGTGCGGACATGGCACGTATGATGATTCAATAAAGCTGCTGCGCATGCGCTGGCGCGACAACATCATTACCCCAAATGCGTTTATTTTTGCGACCTGGGTCCGTGCGCGGTCATGCTTCATAACTTCGCGCATTTTCATTTCCAGTTTGCGATTGTTTTTTTCTTCTTCCATATCAATAAAGTCAATTGCGACAATACCTGCCAAATCGCGCAGGCGTAATTGCAACGCAATTTCTTCGGCGGCTTCTAAATTGGTATTCAGTGCCGTTTGTTCAATATCTTTTTCCTTGATTGCGCGTGATGAATTCACGTCAATTGTCACCATTGCTTCGGTTTGATTTATAACCAGCGACCCACCAGATGGCAACACAACGTATGGTCCATGCAGACCTTCCAATTGTTTTTCAACACCGGCCTTGGTCATCAGTGGCATCGCGGCATCCTTATACAAAACAATTTGTTTGCGTGGTGCGCGACCGTACAGTTGTTGGAAATATTGTTTTGCTGCTTCAAATGTTTCTTCGCCTTGGATAACCATAACATCATCTTTATCGGCGATAAAATCACGAACAACGCGGCGCAACAGTGAATCTTCGGTATGGATAATGACCGGTGCCACAGATTCCAGCGTTGTTTTACGAATATCGTTCCACAAATTGACCAAATAATCGTAATCTGCGGTTATGTCGGCCACATTTGCATCCATCGCAGCGGTTCGCAGAACAACGGTCATTCCCTTTGGAATTTTCAGACCATGCAGTATTTCGCGCAGGCGTGCACGTTCAGCCCGATCGGATATCTTTTTTGAAATACCATAACTGTTGCGTTTCCGTGAATTTGGCATCAGAACGGCAAAGCGACCCGCCAACGACAGATATGTTGTCATTGATGCGCCTTTTTGACCGCGTTCTTCCTTGACGCCTTGGACCAGCAAGATTTGCTTTGGTTTTATAACATCTTGGATTTTGAATTCGCGTGCGCGTTTTGTAAATTCTTTGTTGTCTTCACCGGCAGCGTTATCGTCGTATTCTGCGACCTCATCTTCTTCGTCATTTGGGTCATCATCATCATCAACGATATTAGCATGTGCCAGTTCTAACAACTTTTTTTTCTGTTCAGGCGATACCTGGTAATAGTCAGGGTGTATTTCAGAAAACGGCAAAAAACCATTTTTACCGGTTCCATAATCAACGAATGCCGCTTGCAGCGACGGTTCTACACGGATAACCTTGGCCAGATAGATGTTGCCCTTGATTTGTGGTTTTGTTGTTGTTTCAACATCAAAATCAGAAACACGGCCGTTTGCATTATCAACAACGACAACACGTGTTTCTTCGGGGTGGACTGCATCCACGTATATTTTTTTTGACATTTAGTAATCCTTTTATGTTGGCATCGTATAAAACGGATGTAACCCGTCCCCGTGGGGCGTCCAAGCCCATGCCAAGGGAAACAGCCACGATAACCATCAGCGTCATGCGAATTACAGAAAATAGTGATAATACAAACACTTATATTAACCCCATTAAATACGATACCCATTAAGATACCAAAGGGTTATATCAAAGGCAAGCGATTTATTTTTTGTGTTTAGTGACTGCGTTTGTGACCTTTTTTACGGCCTTTACAACGGTTGTCTGGGGGATTTTTTCCTTTGCTTCGGCCAACCACCGCTTCATGCGTGCGCGCAGCCACCGTTCGTATATAAAGAACAGTCCGCCCATCCCGATTAGTGGTATAACATAGTAAATAATACGATATGCTAATAACGCACCAAATACGGTTGCTTTGTCAATTCCGTCGGGCAGGGCAATCAAAAATATCGTTTCAAATACGCCGATTCCACCGGGAACCTGGCTAAATACACCGGCAACCATCGCAATAACATACAAACCGATAAATGTTCCAAACGGTATATGAATAAATGGCGACATACAAAAATACAGAACCAGACCCGCGCACACCCCATCACCAATTCCCAACAGCATTTGTAAAAACGCCTGGCGCGTGGTTGGCACCTGAAACTTTAATCCACCGATTTTAAGGTGTTTGCCTTTTAGAAATACGGTCATACCAAAATATGCCAATAATGTTGCAGCACAGAATATAAATAAAGTGTTAATACCGACACTGGCACCCATAGATTGTTGAAAAACATCACGTGGAACCAGAAAATATCCAATAATGACGATAGCGGCACACCCCAAAAAGAAAGTGAATCCCGAAAAAGTAATCATTTTGACGATATCGCCGCCCTGGATCCGCCAACGGGTGTACAGGCGGTAACGAATTGCACCACCGCTGACAACGGCATGACCGGCATTATTACTGATTGCGAACCCCAGCATACCTGCCAACATCCATTTCCACCACGTGACATCGCCCCCAACATAGCGCAGGGCTAAAAAATCGTACAGCGACAGCACCAAATATCCAAACACGCATGCAATACATGCCAGTAATAAATTCGGCTTTGGTATAGAAACAATAGCATTCCATATATCAATCAAATGATAATTGCGCAACTGCCACCACAACATAAATGCAGCCAACGCAAAAAAGAACAAACCCGCATAACTAACGATTTTTTTGAATATACGTTTAGATTTTGTTGACATAAATATCCTTTGCGACGGATTAGTATAACAAGATTAGAAAAAAAAGAAAGCGAAAAAACTTTACATGCATTTACTGAATATATTGAATACAGCGTTTTCCAATGCATTGACGTTTGATTTATCTGGCGGAAACGAAGGGATTGTAATTCCCACGAATCTTGTTCGTGGGCCCCTTTCGCTACGTATGGTTCAAACTTCGTTGATGACAACTCGTTTTCACCAACTGACGCCCCGAACCCAGCAACATGCGTTGCGAAATGTTCTACACTATCACTTCCACAATATTAAAAAAAATCCCACGCTATGGGGGGATTTTATTTTAATCTGGCGGAAACGAAGGGATTCGAACCCTTGATGCCCGGATGAGCATACCACATTTCCAATGTGGCGCACTAGACCAACTATGCGACGTTTCCTAAATTCGCCCTATTCCGCATCATCAGAATCAGGGGTGCTGTCCGCCATAGCGTCACCAACAGATTCAGAATCATCAGCAACCAAACTGTTCTCCAATTCAGCATCAATTTCACGCAATAATGGGTCAGATGATTCAACCTCTAACGTTTCTTCGGCCATGTCAGAAATAGGTGATTCCTTATACGATTGGATAAATTCATGGCGAACATTATCAATGTCTAATTTACCGCTGGCAATTTCACGTAACGCCGTAACCGTTGGCTTATCACGTCCCAATTCAACCACTGGCTCTGCGCCACCGTTAAGGTCACGAACACGCTGAGATGCCAACATGCCAAGTTCATACCTGCTCTCTACAAATGGTAATGTATCTGAATTTGTTGTACGCGCCATTTTTTAAATCCTTTATTGAAATCGTTTTTGGTTTAATTATAATGCCCTATGGATATAAAAAATGCAAGCAGAAAATATAAAAACATTATCGTTCGGATGCCGTTTGAATGCGCTGGAATGCGAAAAGATTAAATATATGCTGGCAGAACACATAAATACGGCAATCGTTGTTAATACCTGCGCAGTCACCGCCGAGGGTGAACGCCAATCCGGTCAGGCAGTTCGCAAAATCGCACGCGAAAATCCAAACTGCCCTATTTTTGTCACAGGATGTGCCGCGACCAGAAATCCAAAACTGTTTTCCGACATCAAAAACATTATCGTTATAAGTAATGCCGACAAAATGAAAGTTGATGCCTATATCACTGCGGTTGACAACATAACGCCAGCACCAGATTCAACCATAGACAATTTTAACGGTAATGACGAACACCTGTCCAAACAATTTGTCCAGGTTCAAAATGGATGTAACCACAAGTGTGCGTACTGTGTCACACGCTTGTTGCGCGGGCCAGCGGTATCATTTGCGTATTCTGATATTCTGGCAGACGTTCGTAATGGTATCAAAAATGGTTTTTATGAAATCGTCCTAACTGGGGTTGATATCGCATCGTATCATTATACTGACGGTGACAAAACCATTTTCATATCTGATGTTTGTAAAAAATTACTTAACGATGTTCCCGAAATACAACGTCTGCGATTATCGTCTATGGACCCAGCCAGCCCAGAATTATTCAAAATTGTTGACCTGATACACAATGATAAACGTATGATGCCCCATATGCATCTGTCTATGCAATCGGGGTCAGATGCGATTTTGTCATCCATGGGCCGCAGGCATAGTTCAGAAACAGTTCGCAAATTGGTTCAATATGCCAATGGTGTCACATTTAGTTGGGACATCATTTGTGGATTTCCAGGCGAAACAGACGAATTATTTAATGAAACACTTGATTTAGTTCACGAATTAAAACCAATTAAAATCCATGCGTTCCCTTTTTCGCCACGTCCCAATACGCCCGCCGCAACTATGCCGAACCAGGTTGACCGCGCGATTTCCAAGAAACGTGTTAAAATTATTACAGATATAACTAATCAAAATATGCAAAATTATATGGCAACACAAACCGGTAAAACAGTGTCTGTATTGGTTGAAAACGATAATTTTGCACGAACACCAGATGATATACCCGTAAAAATAGACGGCGCACCAATCCCAGCAAAAACCATATGTGAAGTAAGGTTAAATACAATCACAAATTATACGTTTTTAGCAAACCGCCCAAAATAATCTGTGTCAAATATTTAATTGATAATAAACAATCAAAAAAATATGGAAATCTTTATTTGTTGTTGATAGTATCAACAATGAAATGATAAAGAAAGTTGTAATACCTGTTTTAGCATTATTAATCGGAACTGCGAATGCGGGTTTTGATACAAACGCAAAATCTGCATATCTGGTTGATTATGATTCTGGGGCGACCATTGTTGATAAAAACGCAGATGTGTTAATGCCACCATCATCAATGATTAAATTAATGACTTTAGCGGTGTTGTTTGATGAAATCAAGGCGGGTCGTATTTCATTGGACGACAAATTTCCTGTATCTGATAATGCGGACTATAAAAACCCGCTATGGTATCCTGCGAGTAAAATATGCCTGGTATCTGGGCAAGCGGTTTCTGTACGTGATTTGATTTTGGGGCTGATAGTATTATCAGGCGGTGATGCATCGGTGGTTGTGGCTGAAAAGTTAGCGGGATCAGAGGAAAACTTTACCAAAATAATGACTGACAAGGCACGCAGTATCGGAATGATGCAGTCAACATTTGGAAACGCAAGTGGCCTGCCCAATCCTAATAATTTGGCAACATCACGCGAATTGGGAATATTGGCGCGACATTTAATTACCGAACACCAGGAACTGTATCCAATGTTCGCAACAAAACGATTTGAATTTAGTGATTATCAATCTGATTGGTGTCGCGACTGGGGCAAAACACATACTGTCAATTACAACAAACTGTTGTTTATTATGCCGGGGGCTGACGGTATGAAAACAGGTCATACTGATACCGGAGGATACGGCATGGTTGCTAGTGCAAATGTTGGCGGGCGTCGTTTAATTGCCGTTATCAACGGGTTTAAGGCCAAGGGACACGATAACCTGGCAAACGAAGTGAAAAAGTTGCTGAATTATGGATATGAAAAAACCATTAATCATGCCTTTTATAAACCAGGGGATAAAATTGTTAAAATTCCAACATGGTATGGACGTCAAGAATTTGTTACTGCAACTATTGCCAAACCATTTGTCGTAACACTGGACAAACCAAAAAAACTGGATGGGGTGCGTGTATTTGCACAATACAATGGGCCGGTCCCTGCACCAATCCATGCGGGCGATAAAGTTGGTGAACTTATTGCCACAAAGAACGGAGAAAAAATCGCAACAGCAGATTTAATCGCAATAGACAACGTTAAACGCGTTCAATTTATTGCACGCATTATGCAAAATATTAAAGTTCTGATTGGAATAAAATAATGGCACGAAAAGCAAAAGAATCTGTATATAAATTCCCCGCACCAATGGACAATGATTGCCTGGTTGGGCATGCAACAACACTGAAAGCGTTCACAGATGCGTGGAACGGACGTGATGCCCACCCTATTCACCCCGTGTGGATATTAACAGGCCCACGCGGTATCGGCAAAGCAACATTGGCATATAAAATTGCAAAAATGGTGTATGGCAACGTGGGCGACTTTTTTATAATTGATATATCCAAAAATATTGACAAAGATGGCAAACCAAAACCCGATGGCAAAAACATATCTGTATATACTGTTCGTGAAATGATAGACAAAATGCAGTTATCATCTATGTCGGGCGATTGGCGCGTTGTGTTAATTGATTCATTAGATGAATTAAATTCTGCGGCATCTAATGCAATACTAAAATTATTGGAAGAACCACCTGCCAAAACACTGTTTTTATTAATTTCACACAGTTTGGCATCGGTTTTACCCACCGTCAGGTCGCGTGCACGCGTTGAAAAAATGCGCCCACTATCATTGTCAGAATTGCGGGAATTGTGTGTTAAATTTATCCCAGACGAAACAATTAGCACTGAAACATTAAAACTGGTGAACGGCAGTTTTGGTAAAATCGCAGATATGAAACAATCTGGGGGTGACGAAATGTATGCCGACATGATTGATGTATTACAGAATCCGCAATCAACATCGTCTGATTTAATGATGTTGGCAAAAAAACTGGCGCCATGTCCTGAATTATATAGCATATTATTGGATATAATCGCACAATTTGGCCTGGCTGATATTTACCCAATAGCAACAATAACTATTCGCGATATAAACAGGGTTAATCTTGAACCCGAAATATCAATATTTAAAATTCTGACCGAAATAAAAAAATGTTTATAGATACGCACTGCCATTTAACCGATTCATACCACACAGGCGACCTGGATGACGTTATTTTGCGCGCAAATAATGCGGGGGTTGGCATCATGGTATGCCCAACCGCAGATCCATCGGATATACCAGGGGCGATTGATTTAGCAAACACGCACAATAACATTTTTGCAACAATCGGTATCCACCCTGAATACGCAGGCAGTATTGTCGCAGCCGATTTTTTAACGGACGGTGTTCTAACAAATCCTAAGGTTATTGGTATTGGCGAAATTGGATTGGACTATCACGAATGCGACAGCAATAAAACAGACCAAATAAAGTTATTTGTTGACCAGTTGGAAATCGCAAAAAAACATAAATTACCTGTGGCAATACACACCCGTGAAGCCGAATCTGATACGCGTGACATTCTAACAAATGAATATTATGGCGTTATGCATTGTTTCACATCCAGTTGGGATTTAGCAAAAACAATGCTGGATCGTGGATTTTATTTTTCAGCTAGTGGTATTTTAACATTTAAAAATGCCCAGGAAGTCCGCGACACATTCGCAAAAATTCCAACCGACAGAATTGTTATTGAAACAGATTCACCGTTTTGTGCACCTGTGCCATACCGCGGGAAGACGTGCGAACCAGCGATGGTTATTGAAACCGCGCGCGCGTTGGCACAAATTAAAAATTTGCAATTAGATGAACTTGAAACTATACTGGTTGAAAACACCAAGAAATTATATTCAAAAATTGTGATTTAATTATGGCACGACAGATTATAAAATCAGGACAGGTATCTGAAAACCGCAAGGCGCGGTTCAATTATACTGTGGAAGATACGATTGAGGCCGGAATATCACTAACCGGTGCCGAAATAAAATCTGTCCGCTATGGTTTGGTCACAATTGTTGACGGCTTTGTCCAACGTCGTGGCGATAATTTGTTTTTAGCGGGTATAGAAATTCAAAAATTACCAACAGCCGCAAGAATAGTAAATTTTGACGAACGCAGACCACGCCAATTATTACTGCACAGAAATCAAATAAACCGTATGATTGGCAAACTGCAGGAAAAAGGCGCAACCATATTCCCATTAAAACTATATTTTAATAACCGTGGACGTCTGAAAGTATTACTGGGCATTGGTTACGGTAAAAACCGCACAGACAAACGTGAAGCAATCAAAAAGCGCGAATGGGAACGAACCAAGGCCAGAATTATAAAATAACTTATTATAAAAAAAAACCTGCGAATGCAGGTTTTATTAGTGTCATATTCCCCATTAACGAGAATAGAATTCGACAACCAAATCTGGGAACATTTGAACCGGATATGGAACTTCGTCAAACATAGGAACGCGTGCAAATGTTGCTGTGAAATTCGCACTGTCCACATTGACATAATCCGCAAAATTACGTTCAGCAGATTCCAATGCCAAAACAACCAATGGCATTTGTTTTGCTTTTTCACTGACGGTGATAACATCACCTGGATTAACGCGGTATGATGCAATCTTAACGCGTTTGCCATTGACATAGATATGACCGTGGCTAATTAACTGACGGGATGAGAACACTGTTGGCGCCAATTTTGCACGATATACAACAGCATCCAAACGACGTTCCAACAAACCAATCAAATTATCAGGTGTATCACCCTTCATATTATCGGCCTCTGTATAATATGCATGGAACTTCTTTTCGCCAATATTGCCATAATAACCCTTTAATGTCTGCTTTGCGCGCATCTGTTTTGCGTAATCAGACGAAGACACCCCACGGGATGTTGGTCCATGTTGACCAGGTTTATATTTACGTTTGTTAAATGGGGATTTTGCCTGACCCCACAGGTTCACGCCCAAAGAACGAGCGATTTTTAATTTACGTGTGCTACGTTTTGCACCTGCTCTTGCCATAATTATATCCTTTTGGTTTTATGGTGCCGAACATTGAACAGAATCCTTATCTCTATCGGGACCAAAAGACACCGACGATTATTCAGTTCTGATTGCTCAGCGAAGCCCAGTTTATACTGTTTGTTTATAAAAAGCAAGGAAAAACACAGATTTTTTTACTTTACATACAAACACAAAAACATGTATACTAATTCTGTTACGATGAATTATCGTGATGGGGTGTGAGAACCCGTTAGGTCGCGTCTGAAATGGACGATAAAAAAACTCCAACTAAAATGGGTTGGAGGGTTGCCGAATATAAAGAATAGGCACACAATTTCGACTTAAATTGTTCTCAACCTCCAACCACTCGACACATATCGGTGGTTTTTTTGGTGGCGTATTTAGCGCATTGATACGCCACCACCAAGATTAAATCGGGGGAGTGCGAAAGGAAATGAAACGAATATTTATAAT
>JAGHVG010000013.1 GCA_018064405.1 Candidatus Enterousia scatequi
AGTTGGTAAAAACAAGAATACCAGTTGTGGACAATGCAACTGGGGTTAATGCAGAAATGGTTCTGCAATAAGGAGTATAAAAGATGTCATTATCACACCCAATCGGAGATATGCTGACCCGTATTCGTAATGGTCAGAATGCCGGTAAAGAATTTGTATCTGTTCCAAACAGCAAATTGCGTGCAGCGGTTTTGTCTGTTTTGAAAGACGAAGGTTTTATTACAGATTTTAAAAAAGAACAAATTGATGAACATCGTTCAAATTTGGTCATTGAATTAAAATACGTTGGTGGCAACGGCGCAATCCAAGAAATTTCTGTTGTGTCAAAGCCAGGCCGCCGTGTTTATTCAGGTTGTGCCAAAATGCCAAGAGTGTTGAATGGTTTGGGTATAGCAATCGTTTCAACACCACAAGGTGTTATGACAGATCATAAGGCACGCTTGCTGAATGTCGGTGGCGAAGTTTTGTGCAAGGTTATATAATAGAAATAAGGATGAAGAAATGTCTCGTGCAGGAAAATATCCAGTAGTTTTGAAAGATGGTGTGTCGGCGGCGATTGCTGGGGATACATTGACAGTTAAGGGTCCAAAGGGTGAAATTAAGATTCCTTTGAATACAAAGAATGCAGGTTTGGTTGATATTGAAATCAAAGACGGCAAGGTTATTTCTACACCTAAAAATGATGAAGACAAGGCATCACGTGCGATGTGGGGAACAATGACACGTAATATCCGTTGTGCTGTTGAAGGTGTCACAGATGGTTTTTCCAAATCGATGTATATGAATGGTGTTGGTTATAAGGCCATTGTAAAGGGTAATCAATTGGTTTTGAATGTTGGTTTTTCGCATGATGTTATCATGGATATCCCAGCGGGTTTGTCTGTGGAAGTGACCGAACCAACCAAATTCACAATCAAAGGTATTGATAAGTGTGCTTTGGGTTTATTTGCTGACAAGATTCACAAGATTCGTAAGGCAGATCCATACAAGGGCAAAGGTATCTTTTACGTTGGTGAACACATCAACCGCAAAGAAGGTAAAAAGAAATAATAATAAATAGTGTTTCCGCTGTTACGGGGACAATAAAAAAAGGACAAAAAATGTTAAAACATTTATCTAGAGATGAAAGACGTACCTTGGCGAATCGTGGTGCGTTGAAAAGAAAAAATCCTGGCAAGATTCGTTTGTCAGTGTTTCGTTCTGGTCGTCATATTGAAATTCAAGCAATTGATGATGTTAAGGGACATACAATTTGTTCTGCAACATCCAAAGAAAAAGGTTTTGCAGGTAAGGGCTGGAACGTTGCCGGTGCAGAGCTGGTTGGCAAAGCATTTGCAGAACGTGCAGTGAAAGCAAAAATTGCTGACAATTGTTATTTTGATCGTGGCGGTTATCGCTATCATGGTCGTGTGAAAGCATTGTGCGAAGCGATTCGTGCAGGTGGTGTGAATATCTAAAGCGTAAATAACGGAGATTATAATGGCACGTTTTGATGATAAAAAATTACAGACAGATAATTTGGTTGATAAATTAGTTTCTATCAACCGCGTATCAAAAACCGTTAAGGGTGGTCGTAACATGTCTTTTGCGGCATTGGTTGTCGTTGGGGACAAGGCCGGTCGCGTTGGTTTTGGTAAAGGTAAAGCATTGGAAGTTCAGGCCGCAGTTCAAAAAGCGACCAAAGCAGCCAAGGCAAAAATGTTGCGCGTTCCTTTGAAGGAAGGTCGCACATTGCATCATGATGCATCTGCAAAATATGGTGCAAGTAAATTGGTTGTACGTAGTGCGGTTCCTGGTACTGGTATTATTGCAGGTGGTGCGTTGCGTGCGGTGTTTGAATGTTTGGGCGTTCAAGACGTTGTTGTTAAATCACAGGGTTCAAACAATCCAAACAATATGATTCGTGCTGTGTTTGGCGCGTTTGCGAAAATGAATTCACCAAAGGCAGTTGCTGCACGTCGTGGTAAGACAGTTGCAGAAATTATTGCCGGTCGTGATGGCAAGAAAGTTGAAGCAGCCGAAGAAGTTGCTGAATAAATAATTAAACCGAGTACATAAACTTGTTTTATGTGCGAACAGGACTATATGTAAAATGTAGTCATAGGAAATAAGGATAGAAAAATGAAATTAAATGCTCTGATGGATAATTTTGGTGCACGCAAAGATGTGAAACGTGTTGGTCGTGGTTTGGCATGTGGTTATGGTAAAACATGCGGTCGCGGTAACAAGGGTCAAAAGGCGCGTGCAGGTTCACGTAAACAGGCAACTTTCCAAGGTGGTCAGATGCCAATTATGCGTCGTTTCCCAAAATTTGGTTTTAACAGTCCTTTTGCTAAGGAATATGTGACAATTAATTTGGGTGACATTGAAAAGTTTATCGCATCTGGTAAAATTGATGCCAAAAAAGAAATCACAATTGATTCTTTGTTGGCTGCTAAGATTATCAATCGTAAATTGGATGGTTTAAAGGTTTTGGCCAAGGGCGAAATTAAATCTGCAGTTAAAATTATTGCAGACAAATGGTCCAAGAGTGCCGAAGAAGCAATCGTTAAAGCGGGTGGTTCTATCAAAAATAAATAACCTTTAACCAAAAGTCAAAGCGCAATGTTGAAACGTATTAAAAACTTTTTTACAAATTTAACTGATTTGCAGAAACGCATTTTATTTACTTTGGGCGCGTTGATTATTTATCGTGTTGGTTCGTTTATCCCATTACCAGGTGTTAACGCATCGGCGGTTTTGCACTTGTTCGGTGGCGAAAACAATATGATGGGTATGTTTGATATGTTCGCAGGCGGATCGTTGTCGCGTATGTCTGTGTTGGCATTAAACATTTTCCCATATATTTCGGCATCAATTGTTTTGCAACTGTTGACCGCAACCAGCAAGACATTGTCTGATTTACGTAAAGAAGGCGAATCGGGTCGTATAAAAATCAATCAATATACGCGTTACTTTGCGGTTGTTTTAGCAATAGTGCAGGGTTGGGCGGTTGTTCGTGGTTTGGAATCCATGGCACCCGTTAATGGAATTCCTGCGGTTGTTAATCCTGGGTTTGCGTTTGAATTGTCGGCGGTTATTGCGCTGGTTGGTGGAACGGTGTTTGTTATGTGGTTGGCCGAACAGATTACTGCACGTGGTATAGGGCAGGGCGCATCACTGATTATCTTTGCGGGTATTATTGCCCAGGTTCCCGAGGGTGTTGGTAAAATATTCTCGTTGGGATCAGTGGGCCAGATGTCACCTGCGATGATTGCGTTGGTTGTGGGCTTTGTTGTCGGTATCATCGCATTGATTGCGTTTTTTGAACAGGCACAACGTCGTATCCAGATTTTGTATCCACGCCAGGTTATGTCCAATGGTGTTGTTAATACAAATGCATCTTACTTGCCGATTAAGATAAATATGTCTGGGGTTATGGGGCCTGTATTTGCCGCCAGTGTTATGATGTTGCCGGCATTTATTCAACGATTCGTTCAAAGTGATAAATTGATTGTTCAACAGATTATGGGTATATTCTCGTACGGGGCATGGTCGTATATCGTTATTTATACGTTGTTGATTGTGTTCTTTGCGTATTTCCAGACATCTGTGATTTTCAATTCAGAAGAAACAGGCAACAATCTGAAAAATATGGGTGGTTATATCCCGGGTGTTCGTCCAGGGGAACAAACTGTTCATTACTTAGACGGTGTTGTTTCGCGCACGACGGCGATTGGTGTTTTGTATCTGATTGTTGTATGCGTGTTGCCGATTATTCTGAATACGCATATGGGTATGCCGTTGGTCATTGGTGGAACCAGTGTACTGATTGTGGCAGGTGTGGTTTTGGATACGATGAACCAGGTTCAATCGTATTTGGTTGCAAAACAATATACAAATGTTGTTGGCAACGCCCAAAAGAAAAGTCGTTTCCGTTAAACCAAACGCGGATGCGGTAAAACAAGAAAACTAAAAAGGAAAATGAAAAATGGCACGTATAGCAGGTGTTAACATTCCGACAGAAAAACGTATAGAGGTTGCGTTGCAATACATTCATGGTATTGGACCAGCACGTGCGGCACAAATCTGCGCAGCATTGAAATTGAAAGATGGTTTGCGCGCGAAAGATTTGACTGACGATGATGTTATCAAAATTTCTAATTATATTGAACAAAACTTTAAGGTAGAAGGTGATGTTCGTCGTGAAGTTGCGATGAATATTAAACGTCTGCAAGATTTGAAAACATACCGTGGTTTGCGCCATCGTAACCGTTTACCGGTTCGTGGTCAGCGTACCCAGACAAATGCACGTACACGTAAGGGTAAACGTGTTGTTGTTGCGGGTTCTGCAACCAAGGGTAAATAATTAAACAGGTAGAGATTAACACGATAGTTAATTGAAGACATCTAAAAAAGGAATACAATAATGGCAGTTTCTAGTAAAAAGAAAGTAGTAAAAAAAGTATCGCATGGCATTGCACATGTTGTTGCGACAAATAACAATACACGTATCACAATTACAGACCAATCGGGTGCTGTGTTAACATGGGCCACCGCAGGTGCAAATAATTTCAAGGGTGCCAAGAAATCTACACCATATGCGGCAACAGTTGTTGCAGACGCTGTTGGTAAAAAGGTCGCCGAAATGGGTATGAAGACAGTTGATGTATTAATGCGTGGTATTGGTCAGGGTCGTGAATCTGCGGTTCGTGGTTTGGCAAATGCAGGTTTGATTGTGCAGTCTATTACTGATACGACACGTATTCCACATAACGGATGCCGTCCAAAGAAAGTCCGTCGTGTATAAGTTAAAAAAACGCACCGTTTGGTGCGTTTTTTTGTGGTTTCACAATTTTCAAAATATATACAAAAAACAAACAGTTACATACGAAAAACTGGTGGAAAAAAACCAAGGTTTAAAGTCAACCACTTTTTGCATAATTTTACTGTTGTTTAAAAATTCGCTGTAAGCCACAGTGGGTGTGCGTTTGCGCTGTTTTTATGGATGCTGCCCGTTGGGTGCCTGATGGGGTGGTGCAAAAACCTTGGTTTATGTACCATTTTTATCACAGGAATCTAAGGGGGACAGCACAATGCGCAGACATAATATATTCACACTGGGAATAATACTATCATGCATATACGGTATAAATGCAATGGCGGATTGGCCAACAATACCAGCAGAGAACATATGGACAAATCCTGAACGCACCACACTTGCGAACCAGCGTTGCAGTGATTGTTGCAAAACGGATTGTTGGTTACCGAATGGAACATATTATGATACCAAGGGAACATTTACCGAAACATGTACAGGTGAACCATCCGAACCGACATGCGGTAGCAGTAATGGCACGTATGCTGTTGTAAATGGCCAATGTAAATTGTTGTGTGATAATGGGTATTATGTAAGTAGCGACAGTTGTGTATATTGTGACCCAGCATCGTTTGGGAGCAATACCCAAACAGAAAGTATTACCGGTGGCAGTCGTTCACGCAGTGGCGCCTGTACATCTGTAAATACCAGTGGTGGCACATCCTGCAGTTGTTCGGCATATAATTATGGTGGTTGGAGCTATTCTTGCGCTAGTGGTGCACATCAAAGTGGTGAACAATGTGTATGTGACAGTGGTTATTATTTAAGTGGTGGCAGTTGTAAGTATTGTGATAAAAGCACTTTTAATGTGGCTCGTGTTGAAAGTAAAGTTGAGGGGTGTACCACATATTCGCGTGACAAAAACTGCACAGGTGTAAATGTTGGAACTTCTTCGTGTAGTTGTTCTGGATATAGTTATGGCGATTGGTACGCAACGGATCCTGGTTGTAATATTGGTGGAAGGTGTGTATCCTTACTTGAAAGTGGGAAAAGTCATACTTCTAGTGGAGATACATGGAGTGTAACCTTTAGTTATGGTACATTAAGTGGTACATCAAAGTGTGTTGGTCCTTCTGGGCTATGGGCATGCTATTGTAGTCTGACATCACCAGTCACATCTGGATGGTGGATGGGATACTCTGTGTCTAATACTTGCCTAAGTGATTGTAGTGAGAAGTGTGCTTCATATATACATTGGTTAGATTACGACCGTCAAAAAATGTGCGATGCACTGTAAATTGATGATTGTTTTGTATAATTCGGAATTAATGTATTTAGTACTTTTGTCACCGCCCAGATGGGCGGTGTGTTTTTAATCTTGAATCGCATTAGAAACCACAGCGGGTGCATTTGTGGGCGGGTTCAATTCTGCGTTCGCTGTATGTGCCGGCGGGTTGATACACGACAACCGGTTGATATAGTTGATAATGATCAATAACCTCTGTATATGTTTTAACGCGTACTGGTTTTGCAGGACGTGCCTTTTTGCATGGGCATGGTTTGTTGCAATGATTACATGGCTTTACAGAATGTTCCATATGTTTTTGTCCGATAACATAATTATCAAAACCACCATCGGATGCGTTTGCGCTGAAACATACGAAACCGGCAGTTAGGCCAGCTAATAAAATTTTTTTCATGTGTGTTTCCTTTAATTTGTATGCGGTTATAGTAATAGAAAAATATAATTTGTCAAGTTTTTGTGTTGCGTAAAAAATCGCTAAAAATCAGGCATTAATTATTTGACATTTGGCAAAAAACAGTATAAAATCTTGGCACTGTGCATTTAGCATGGTGCCGTATGGCGAAAATAATAAACTAAGCCGAATGGAGTAAAAATATGATTGAAAAAAACTGGATGACTTTGATTAAGCCAAAAAAATTGACAATCAAGGCCGACGAAAATAATCCAAGTATTGCTGTGTTGGTTGCTGAACCGTTGGAAAAGGGTTATGGTTTGACATTGGGAACGGCGTTGCGTCGTGTTCTGTTGTCGTCATTGCAGGGTTGTGCACCTGTTTGGGTTAAAATTGACGGTGTTCAACACGAATTTAGCAGCATTTCAGGTGTTCGTGAAGATGTGACCGATATCATCCTGAACTTAAAGGGTGTATATTTTAAGGCGCTGACCGAAGGACAACACAAGGCATATCTGAAGGTTAAAGGCCCAGCGGTTGTTACTGCGGGTATGATTGAAACATCTGGGGGTGTCGAAGTTATGAACAAAGATGTTGAAATCTGCACATTGGATGCGGGTGCATCTTTTGATATGGAAATCGCATTGGAAACAGGTCGTGGATATGTTCCGGCGACTGCACATGGTGACGATTTGCCATTGGGAACAATTCCAGTAGATTCTATTTTCTCTCCGATTTTGAATGTCGCAACAGAAGTGTCACAAACACGTGTTGGTCAATCAACAGATTATGATAAATTGGAAATGACGGTCAAAACAAATGGTTCGGTCGCCCCAGAAGATGCAATCGCATTTGCTGCGCGTATTTTGACTGATCAGTTGCAAGTGTTTATTAATTTTGAAGATCCAACCGTTGCAAATGCACCAGCCGAAGAAGAAAAGGCCAAAGATGCGTTGCCATTTGATCCAAAATTGTTAAAGCATGTTGACGAATTGGAATTGTCTGTTCGTGCAAACAACTGCTTAAAGAACGACAAGATTAACTGGTTGGGTGAATTGGTTCAAAAGACCGAAAACGATATGTTGAAAACACCTAACTTTGGTCGTAAATCTTTGAACGAAATCAAGGCCCAGTTGGAAGCAATGGGCTTAGGTTTGGGTATGGAAGTCCCAGGTTGGCCACCAGAGAATATTGCTGAATTGGCTAAAAAATACGAAGATCCATACAAATAAACTGTTTATAACAAAAGTTGTCTGTGATACTGGAATTAGTTTTCAGGTTACAGATTGTCTCTAACAATCCCCCAGAATTCTGGGGGCAGAACAAAATAAAGGAGTAATCAAATGAGACATATGAGCGCAGGTCGCACCTTTAATCGCGATACAAATGCACGCAAAGCCATGTTTGTTGGTTTGGCGAAAAATTTAATTGAACGGGAAAAAATTAAAACTACATTGCCAAAGGCGAAGGATTTGCGTGGTGTTGTTGAAAAATTGATTACCCGTGCCAAGGTTGATACAGTTGCTAATCGTCGTTTGACGGCGGCGGAATTGGGTAATGGTTCTGATGCAACGGTTAAGAAATTGTTTACTGTGTTGGGACCACGTTATGCTAAACGCCCTGGCGGTTATACACGTGTATTAAAGGCGGGTTTCCGTTATGGTGACGCGGCACCAATGGCGATAATTGAATTGGTTGATCGCGAAGTGGCAAAAACTGCTGATAAACCAGTTGCAGAAAATAAACCGGTTGCCAAAGAGGAAAAAGTTGAAAAAGCACCCAAGGCAGCTAAGCCAGCGACTACAAAGGTTGCAAAAGATAAACCAGCAACAGCCAAGGCAAGTACAAAAACAAAAACTGTTGCGGTCAAGCGCCGTGCAACAGGTAAATAAAAATGCCCGTTTGGGCATTTTTATTTACTTTTTATTTGTGTGTTTCTGGAATTTTTGATAAAATATGTAGGATAATAGAAGGAAGTTCCAGATGAGAAAATTCAGTTTCGGTTTTGTTTTATTTGCCTGTGTTGTTTTGTGCTCAAATGGTTTCGGTGCGACACCACGTAGTAATAGTAGGGTGTCGTTGCAGTCACAAAATACGGTGCCTGCTCGCAGTGCGGTTGTTACGCGTGGGCGTGCCGCAACAACGCCAACAACGATGTCAACAAAAAAGGTTGGTGCTCGTGTTGCAACAACACAAAAGGTTATAAATACTGGAACCAAGGTTGCATCTGCGACCGAAAATACCGCGGTTAGTGAATCATGCAGGACGCAATATTATGGTTGTATGGATTCATTTTGTATGTTGGACAATACGTCGGGTGGGCGTTGTATTTGCAGTGATAGAAATGCCGAATTGGATTCTGTATTAGCAGAGATTCAACGTTTGGATGAACAAAGTTATGCTATTGCGACAACTGGTGTTGAACGTGTTGAAATGGGCGCAGATGCTGATGCGGTTATTGCCCAGGCAAATGCGATTGCGCAATCATTTGTGACGGATACGGGTTCCAAGAAAACAGAAAAGCGCAGGTCGTTGGATCTAGCAAACTGGACATCTGTCATAGATTTGGATGATGATGTAAATGCGGATATTAGTTTGATTGAAGGTAAAACGGGTAATGCGTTGCATGAAGTTGTGTATGATTTGTGTACTAATCAAATTATATCCGAATCACCGGAATGTGCCAAAGATATGGGAATGCTGAAATTGATGTATGCACAGCAAATTCGTTCGGATTGCACCGCATATGAAAATAGTTTGAAACAACAAAAAAATGCAAGTGCTCAAAAAATATTGGCAGCAGAGGCCGCAGTACGTGAGGCAGCATTGGAACAGTATCGTAATGCAAATAAATACGATTTGGGACAATGCACAGTTGAATTTAAAAAATGTATGATATCTACGGGTGGTTGTGGCAGTGATTTTTCATCCTGTGCAATGGTGTCCGCAATGAATGATACAAATTCGCGTTATAGCAAATCAAAGAAATCTGTATATTCAATACAGGGTGCAACAACGACCATAGAAATATCTGCATCAACGTATGATACGTTGGTTGCAAAAAAACCGTTGTGTGAAACAGTTACGAAATCCTGTGTTGCGGTCAAAGACAAAGTTTGGGATACTTTTTTGAAAGAGGTTGCACCACAATTAAAATCTGCTGAATTAATTGCAGAGGATAATATCAGACAGAATTGCATTGGTTCCATATCATCATGTTTTCAAACAGCATGTAAGGATAATATTGATCCAAATGATCCAGATGGTTCGTATGACGTATGTTTAACACGTCCTGATACAATGTTGAATTTTTGTAAGGTTCCGTTAGAGGCATGTGGTATAAGTATGAAAAGTCCGGAAACTTCAAATATTTGGAATTTTGTGGTTGCGCGTTTGGCATCTATGCGTGTTGATTCGTGCACAACCCAGGTCAAAGAATGTTTGCAGTCGGATGATAGGTGTGGTGATGATTATACACAATGTGTCGGACTGGATTTAGCATCAATAAAACAAATGTGCCCCACAGAAAAGTTGGTTGGGTGTCAGCGGGATGGTAAAGCAGCATCATTTGATGATGAATGGTTAAATAACTTGTTACAGGGAATTTATTTATCTATTGATAATTCTATGCTGACAGAGTGTGAAAAAATAGTTAATGAAAAGATGATAGAGATATGTGGCAGTGTGTCGTCTTGTTCCGCCTTTGACCAAGATACTATGTTAGGAACAGAGGGTTTACGTCTAACAAAAGACGATAAAGGCAATATGGTTATATCTGGGTTGGTGTCGTTCGGGGCAGTCCAAATTAATAAGATGAATGATGCTGCGCTGGCTGAGTCAGATACGGATACAGGTGGTAAGTTTGTTCAATATGAAATAGATATTGATGGTTATTTAGATAATGCCCAAGGTGATTCTACAGATTTATCCAAGATGTCATTGGATGCTGTGTCGTCAAGGATAAGTGGAATTGTTTCGATGTTGTCCCAAGATTCAAAGATCCAAATGTGCATAAATGGACGTGATATGTCACAGATTAGGGGTGGAACAAATCAGCGGACAACGGCCAGATATCCATATTTGTTAAATGGTGCAATGCTGACCATTATTAATTCTGGATTGAATAAGGCGCGTCAGAATTATAACACCAAGTATAATGAATTGGTTGCCAGTGCGATGCAGGAACAGAGCACCCAGATAAAAACAGTTATGTGTTCATCTATGGCGATGGGTAAGGATCCTGTTTGCACATCGTATGATAGCCAGGGAAATTGCAGAGCTTATGTGCCAACAGGCAGTTATTTGGAAGATTTGTTTGGTCAACCACATAATGATCCGTATTCTACTGAATATTTGATTGCTGGGGCGGATATTGCGTCTTTGGCAAATCTTCAGGCGGCTGCGGCAAATAATGAATATGTTGTTACCGATTCTAAAAATGGTTCTTTGTTAGGCAGAATAACAACAAAAGCGGTCTATTCAGCTGATACAAGTGTCTGCACAATAACCACAGAAACAACCATGTGTGATGACATAGAAAATGTATATGACACAACAACATGCGGTGGCGGGTTTTCTTTGATTGGTGGTGTTGGTAATGGTTGTGGCGGCGGTAGTGGTGGTATATTTAGTATTTCAACCAAGAAAACCACATCAGAATATGCTGGGTCGGTGTGTAATAATTATAAAGATACAGAAACTGTTACACAAACCATTAAAATGTGATTTAACCGCCCGGATGGGTGGTTTTTTGTTGTTTGTTTTGTTGCCACTTGACATTTTTTAATGTTTGTCTATATTTAATAGTGTGAAGGGGTGTATATGTTTGATTTGAATAATATTCGTTTGGGGTATACGGATGCTGTTGAAAAGGGATACTTTGCAGAGTATTCGCCTGCTTATGTTACTACAAATGAAGACATTAAATCAGTAGTCAGATATTTAAAACCATCTGGCAAACGTGTATTGATTACAACGGGCAGTGGTGATGGTCCAATGCTTTTTCGTGCCAACGGGGCATCAGATGTTGATAGTTTTGATATCTCGTTTTGTGCCAAGGCAATAATGGATATGAAGGTGTCTGCATTACAGAATATGAGTTTAAACCAATATATTACCTTTTTGAAGAGCTTGCGTAACGCAAATCAGTTTGATAAATATGCCGATACTATAAATGGTTGTCCTATGTTGACACGACAGTTTATTACTCATATGAATGGTTGTAATATTTTTAGTAATGGTCAGGGGGTTGATGATTGTGCGTTGCCAAATCCTGAAGAATACACAAAAATGCGCAAGAATATTCATTCGCCATTACCGTTTATTTGGTCCGATTTAGATTCGCTATCGGGTAAACTAACAAAAAAATATGATATTATATACTTGTCTAATATATTTCAGTATGAAAAGGATAGAAATAATATTGTTCGCGTATTGAATAGTTTAAGACCTTATTTGAATGTTGGTGGACATATTATGGTTCATGCGACATGGTATTTTCGTAATTTTGAGACGGATAATTATATGTGGGCTGCCGATAAAGTTAAATCGTGGGGGCGTTTGTATAAGATGGTAAATGACGGAAATCAATATGCGTTTTTACAACGAATTCGTTAAAAAAACACCCGAACGGGTGTTTTTTATTATTCTTCGCATACACCGTGTGAATTCAAAGAACTATCGTTTGCGACGCAAACACTGCCAGATGCAACACATGGTGAATAAACCAATGTTACGTTTTTAGCACCAGCAGGTTTATAGTTAAATGTGGCGGCAACACATTGGTTTAAGTCATGGTATTTTGCACATGCTGTGCGCCAAGCGTTGCAGTCGGAAACCAAAACCGTTGGTATCATTGTATCGGGCAGGTTCAGATTCCATTTTACATAGAAATCGCGCAGGGTACCGATTGAATATGACTTACCCAACGCAACACGATCCAGATTATCGCCCAGGTGGCATGAAATATTGTTGTTTTCTATGAATGCAGTAATTGCCGTTGCCAGACCACCTGCGCCTGCGCCAGATGCGGCACCAATCAACGCACCTTTGCCGGCCTTGTTTTGTGTTTTTAGCAAATACGCAACAGAATCTTTATCATCTGAATCACCAAGGTATATATTTATTGTTGTCTGTGATTGCAAAAATTCGCTACATTCTTCATCTGTTAGTTTTCCATTGTCAACACAAACTGAAAAACCAGCGTTTTTCAAACATTCTGCAGTAGGTTGTTTGTCAGGACATTTGAATTCGGTCTTAATGTTTGTTGCCTTTGTGATTCGGAGTCCTGTTTCTAGTGATGCTACTAATGATTCACATTGGTCTGCGCTTATAGATTTTGCGCCAACATATGTTGGGTACAGAACATAATGCAATGTGCTATCTGCCTTTATTTTTTTGAACAATGCTTCACGTTGTGATGTGTTGCTGCAATCTATGCCTTTTTGACCTGCGCCAATTGCGGCACCAACACCGGCACCAACCAATGTGCCGCCACCAACACCAACGACAGCGGCTGTTTTAGTGTCGTTCAACAATGAAAATCCGAATAAATCCTTGTTACATGTAAATGTATCGCCGGCAGCTTTCCATACTTGGGCCATTTCATCATCACCGATTGCACCAAATAGCCATTTGTTTGTTATTTGTGTGTCCTTGTTATATGCCGCGACACGAATCAAGCATTCGGCGTTTTTCGCATCCCAACGTGCATAATGACCGCGTGCCCCGTCAACCCCAGGATTGCCATTGTTCACCTTTGGCCCTTGTGGATTGGTTTTTATCAGGACATTACCATTTTGTGAATTGTATGCACCGACAAACTGGTTATATTCAGACGTGGTTTTTCCGTTGTTTGCGACCGCATTAAAGGATGAACCATATGTGTTTTTGTCCAACAACCAACAGGTGTTTTCTGCCTGATTTGGCGTCAGACCTGTTTTTTGTAATACAAAGTTATAATATGCAGGTTGTACTTCGCGGGAATTAAAATCAACCCATACATCAAAAGGTGTTTTATATACGTATTTACAGTTTTTACGAATTGTTTCCACGCACTTGTCAACGTGAATAGAGCATAATCCCATGCCATTGACGACAGCGTTACGCATGTCTTCATCAAACATATCATTTATTCCGCCAGCCAATGCGCCACCATTTACGCATCTAAGGACATCTTGCATACAGTCATTCACTGTGTATTCAGAATTCTTTACCCCACCATCAGGGCATTCTGGTTTTGGATCTGGGTCTGGGGTAGGGGTTGGAATCGGCTTCGGGGTTGGCATTGTAGGTTGGTCAACATTTACGTCCGTTGTATCAATCACAGATATATTTGCAATTGGCATAGATGGCATACGTGCGGTTGTTCCAGACCGGTCCAAATATGTTGGCAATCCGTCACGGGTAGCCGCAAATGCATTAGTAAACGCCGCAATTCCGCCCAATGCAACAATTGAAATATATTTCGCTAAATTCTGCATGAAACATTCCCCCTTGATATTTTTAAGTAATTATATCACAAAAATAGGTGATAAAAAAATGTTTTTTGCATTTTTTGTATTATCAGGTTGACAGAAATATTATTTTTGTCTAATATATACAATATGCAAAAAATAAAAGATTTTTTGAAAGCACATAAATACGCAATAATTTGGACGTTGTGTTATTTTGTCTGTGTTTGGCTGGTTTTGTATTTTTTGTTTGGTTTTGATGTGTTTTCGTGTTTAGATTGGTGGCGATTAGCGCATGCGCATTTACGTGGTTTTGGTGCGTTTGTGTTTTGTATTTTATTGTTGGCAGTGGTGCCATTATATGTTGCAACGACAGCGGTTATTGCACGCACCCAGAAACCATTGATAACAATTCCTGTGCCAAAGTTTTTGACCAAACCTGTGAATGTCCCAGACAGTTCGGAATCGGTTCCAGAACCAGAATCCGAAAGTGTTGTTTTACGGGATGATTTGCCTGCTGAATTGCGTGAACCCTTTTTACGTGCCCGTACGCACATGAATCAGTTTGCTGTTTCGGGGATAAACAATATAGATTTGACGATGTTTGGGGGGACGGATGCCCCTGGGGTGCCAAATGATACACCAGAATTGCCGTTACCACCAACGTTTGACGATAATTTTGATAGTGATGATGGTATGGATGGATTATCTGAAATGCCTGTATTTTCACCCGTTCAGTTTGATTCTGAAACAACCGAAGATAATTCAGTGGTTTATGATTTTTTAAAATCTAAAAACATAGATGCAGATATTTATGATGATATTGTTGTGTGCCAAGATTTAGCGATTATAACCCATAATGATTCTGATTTTTGGATTGCGGATGATGATGATTGGGTTGCCAAAGGCAAACAGAAAATATCACCAGTATCGCGTGTTTTAGATTTTGCCAAGGCAAACAATTTACATCCGGTTTTGTTTTTAGCAGAACATAACATAATGTCGTTGGATAAATCCATATCACATTGGCAGTCCCAGGGTGTATCGGTAATTGATACACTGGCAGATTTAGAAAAATTATTGCTTGGGTGATTCTTTATTTTTTTTAGCGTTCCAATCAACTTTGTTTAATAAAACATTCCCGGTAACACCAGCCGCCACCCCGGCACCCGCAGCGATTGCACCACCTGTGACCCTGGATTTAGATTTTGATTGTTCATCTGCGATTTGTGCTGCATCGGCACTTTCACTGTCGTTTATTGCGCGTGATAGTGATGCAAATGTTCCGTTTGTTTTACCGGTTGCCATATCGTCATACAGACCAGTGGCGGCCTTGTCCAATACAACCTGGGATTCAATCCCGGGTGTCATACCCAATGCTTCCTTGGTTCCTTGCAAATCAGATGCCAGTTGTTGATATTCGTTATATAATGCGAACAGGGTGTTTGCCCCAGGTAATTCATTTTCTGTTTCGCCACCATCTGCCTTGTTTGTGCCGTATTCACATTTGAATGTTGCCAGATATGCCGTCATATCATCGTTTGCCGCTTTGTCGGTGCTTTGTTCCGCCAAACCACGTGCCAATTCCATGCCACCAATTCCGGTTGCCACCATTGTTGCGCCACCCAGTAAACGATTTTTTAACGATTGTTCCGTATCTTTTGCGGCCTTGGTTTTTGCCTCTAGGTCTGCTATTTCTTCCGCTGTATATGTTTTATCTGGGACACATTTGCCGTCATCAATATGATAATCCTTGACACATTCATCTATGATGCAAATATCTTTTTGTCCATCCCATTCGCGATGTGATTTTTTACTATGTGCTGGTTCTGGATTGCATTTATCACTTTTACGAACGCACTCTTTGTTTTGTTCGTCAAATGTGTATTGGGTGATGTCACAAGCTATGACTGTGCATATTTGTTTACCGTTAGAGTCACATGTATATTCCGCCTTGGTCGCACCCGTGGACGAACATTTCTTGTCGTTATCATCCCACGCAACGCAACTTAGTCCATCGGAATTCGGTTTGTATCCGCATTCGCAATCTAGGACATAGCACGCATCTTCTGTGCCACGATGTTCAAAATTGGTGCCATGTTTTATTTTTTGCTTTTGTTCGGTGGTGCAATCCTTATCTATTTTTACACATGATTTATATGTTGTTGAATTAGGTTTGAATCCTGAATCACATTTATCTACATGACAGTACGGATTTCCATCGGCATCTTCCGCGTAATGGGTTTCTGCTGCGTGTTTCGGCGGGTTTGAGCATTCCCCAGTTAATAATACACATTTTGTTTTGTCTGCGTCTGGTTTATATCTGGTATCGCCACAACTGTCAACTTGGCAAGAACAAGTTGTGTTGTCACACTTGTATATGGCATTTGGTTTGCCTGTTTTATTATCTACCGTGCATGACGTGCCATTTTTATCAACGCATTTGTTTCGCTGCTTAATATGTGTCGCATCGCACGTGTCACATTTGTTGTTTGTTGGTTTGGCAAAACCCGGCATACATTCGTCTATAACACATACAAGGTTTCCGTTATCGTCTTCTTGGTAGTGACTCAGTGATGAATTTAACGGTGGCTTATCGCATGGCCTAGACGGTATTAATTTGCAGGTATCCAGTACTGGTTCATAAGGATATTCACATGTTTCTGGAACACAAGTTGCTAGACCCGAATTAAATTTAATGTTTGTGGCGTGTTTAATCTTTTTACCGTCACATGATGCGTTTGCTGTTACTGTGCTCGCGTCAAGTTGGTCTGTGCTGGGGCTTAAGTAAATGGTACCCATGTTTTCCTTGGCACTTACATTTTGTGTTTCGTATCCCACAAGGCTTATTTCAAGGTTTGCACCTTCTTCAACATTGTTTAATGTAAACGAGCCGTCTGATTCCACCATTGCGCCGTTGTTGGATACGGTTTTGCCATTTGTTTTATCTGTGTGTTTTTCTGCTACTACATATGCCCCCAGTGCACCGTCGCCATTGTCATCTAATACCCTACCTGTGACAGTTATCCCCCACACATTGATTGGCAGGGTTAAGAAAGAAAATAATAAAAATTTTAATAATGTTTTTTTCATTTGTTTGTTTTTAACTTATTAGTTTGTTTGAAATGTGTGCTATGCCGTTATGAGTCAGGTTATTCTCCCCCGGGTTCTTCTCCTCCAGGTTCTTCTCCTCCAGGTTCCTGCCTGTTTTGACATTTACCTAAGAAACTGTTCCATTCACCGCCAGCATTTGCACATTTTGCTTTTGCTTCGTCCGTTTCTGCCTTGTGTTTATCAATTGCACGATCAATTGCACCTGATGAAATTGCGCCAACCGCCGTTCCAACCCCAGAACCCAACATCGCCGATGACGCCGCCGTTTGTTCACGCGTTAAACGATATGCGTTTTCCTTGAACGTTGTGATATCAATACCAAACCAATCTGGTGTGCAATCAAATACCGACCCCGCATACGCCTTTTTGGATGCGTATGGCGTTTCTGAATTATTCGCATAGAAATTAATTGTATAAACACAATCAAATGTCCGTTCATCAAACATCGCACCCAAATAATTACACTGTTCCCGCATTTGATCGCGCAATTCATATAGACGTTGTTCGTCACGGGCAACCTGTTGTTCGGCATCCGTGCGCAGGATTGCAAATATATTGCCAAATCGTGCAACCAGACCTGAATCCTGGGTGACACAATTTTTTGCAATCTGGGCACAGGCGTTTGTCGCACGGTCAGATGCAGTTTTGCCCAAACATTTATTAAACTTATCACCACATTGGGTCACAATACAAATTGTGTATTCGTTGCCACAATCAACAATCGCATTGTATGATGCAATTTGAATATTCATGTCGCGGTCAGATTTTATTTCATTGGTGAACATAGAATATTCATGCGCACTGCATTTTGTTTGTGCGCGACATGCATCCATTTTCATTCCCCATGTTGTGTCGGTATCTGTGGCACATTTTGTATAATCGGTGCCACATTTATCCTGCATACATTTACGCAGGGCACTGTCACAACTGTTACGACCATTAGAATATGTCTGTATCGCATTTTCGTTCACTGTATTTGCCGTTGCTGCATTTACCGCATTACGTTGCGCACGAATCTTATCCGCAAATGTAGAATCAACAATTTCGTCAGATGCATCGCCGCTATCAATATTTATGTTAAATTGCGATGCCTTGTTTTCAACAACAATTTCAGTCGGAACATCAGGGGCAGGCGATTCGGATGGAACATCAACCGGGGTTATGTCCGCCTGGGGTTGTGTTGTGGCTAATGTTGTGGTTGTTAACACAGGAACCCGGGCAACCGGCGAACGCGTTACAGCAACACGCTGGGCCGTCGCACCAATAGAATTAGTCGCAATCATAGCCATAATTGCGGTAAAGCACATTATATTTGTATAAAAATGCGTTTTATTTGGTTTCATTTTTCTACTTTATCGTTCCACATGCAATTTCAAAGAATTTGCATAATGCGGTTGCTATTGTTTTTTCCTGTGCTGTGCCACAGTTTGTTTTGGTGTTGTTTTCACATGCTGATTTGAAACACGAATCGTACATTGACCCGTCAGCACACCCCGAACGAATCGTGTTTAGTTTGTTTTGACGGTTTGCCTGGTATGTTGCAACAATGGCGTCAATTGATGCATCCTTGGATTCAAAAGAATTTGCACGCCGCGCCATCAGTTTTTCCTTGATCCCAGATGTATATTGGTCACAACCCGTGGCAGCAACCGAACATTCGGCAAAAATGCGCGCAAAATCCGAATCGGTTGAACATCTCGAAAAGTCAGATGCGCAGTTCTGGTCCCCGGTGACACATGCGGATATATTGTTTTCACATGATACAGAACTCTGTGTTTTGGTCAGTTTTGCCTGTAATACGTCCATTTTCGCGTTTATGCCGGCGGCCTTGCAAGATTGCTCAATCAAACTATCATACGTTTCAGATACGTCATCTGTGGTACAATCAGGCAGTTTTTCCATACATTTGCGTGTTGCCCATACGTAACGTTCCCCGGGATCCGTTGGGGCGGATTTTAAATCCTTGTCCGAAATGTTATATTTGGTCGAACCGGTAAAAACCCCGCGTAAATTGGCGGTTTTAGGACTGCCAGCGTCAGATGTACCACAATATTGGCACCGTGCCGCAGGGTTCGCAGATATATTCAGCGCACACGCGGAATCCAGGCACCGCGTCAAATTCGCCCGCGAACACGTCGCAGCCAAGGCATTTCCCGCATTTAATGCCACAAAACCAATCGCAAAAATAAAAATGCGTGTATTCATATTCTCTCTGTCAGGTGTAGTATATCAAAAAAGGTGACCAAAAAACAGCAAAAAAACAAAAAAATGAATTTAACACTTGACAAAATGATTGTTTTTGTCTATATTGTGGATAACGAATTACTTAAAAGGAGTAAGAAATGTTGAATATACCGGATATACCAGGTGTATACAAAGAAAAAATTTACGAGAAGACATGGTTCAAAGTTTCTATGGGAACTTTGGCTGGTGCCGCTGTGATGTTTGGTGTCCTGCGTGGTTGTGCCCCGGATAATCATGACAATAATGGTTGTGATGATGAAATATTAACACTTAAGAAAGAGAAAATAGAACTGGAAACCAAAATAATTGAATTGCAAGATTCTGTAGCTGTTTACAAGGATGCATATCTGATGGCAGCTGATTCCTTGCAGGCATGCCATAAACGTTGCCCTGTAGCCAAAAAAACAGCACCAGCACCAAAGAAAACCACTAAAAAAACATCACAAAAAGCAGTGGAAAAGCATGTCGTTGTTGATCATGTCGTAAAACGTGATTCTGTTGTTGTAAAACCAAATAAAGATACGGTTGCACAGGCAGTTGTCAAAGATACAACCAGCAAAAGTGGTGTTGTACATCATACAATTACGCAGTCTGATGTTGTTGTGTATACTATACAGTATGGACGCGGCAAATAATATTTGTGTGTATTTTTACATCCGCCAAAATGGCGGATTTTTTTATTCAAAAAAATCTGGACATAGATAATTTATATATGATAATATGTCTGTCATAGAGAGATGTTCGTGAAATTTATCAGATTAATAGCGTTTTGTTTGTTTTTGACACCGATGGTTTCTTTCGCGGCCACTGGGTCTGATTTTGTTGCGGCGGCACAGTTGTTGGCGGCGGCTAAAAATGGCGATATTCAGCAGGTTCAGGCATTGGTGAACAATGGGGTTGATGTTAATTATACCGATAAAACCGGGTTGTCTATTGTATGTACTGCGTTGATGAACAAGGATGTACGTGCAGCACAGATTTTACAAATGTATGGCGCAGATGCATCAGTTTGTGACAAGCAAATTAGACAATATAAGAACAAAACGGTCAAGCCCGATAGTGGCGGATTGTTTAGCGGGCTGTCCAGCGCCCAAAGCATTGCATTAGCGGCGGCGGGTGCCGCCGTTGTTGTTGGCGGGGCTATTTTATTAACCAAAGTGTTTGATCCGGATAATGGTAACGGTGGATCCAGCAGTGGTAATCGTGGTGAAGGTGATACCCCTGGCGGTGGCGGCGGTGGGTCAACAATTAAAGCGACATTTACAGTCCCAAATGGTGTGGCCCCAGAAGCTGAGTATACCGCGAATTTGGATTTGTATAGCGCAGGTGCGTTTAAGGGTTCTTTTGATTTGATGTCTAGCGCTGAACCGTATGAAAATTATTTGCTGATGATGCATGGGTATTCACCGTTTGCACGTGGTTATATGGGACAGCGGACTTTGCGTGACACAACAAATAGACCATTGAATTTGTCGGGTAATAATTTGGGAACAAATCCTGTTGGGGGTGGGCGCCCGGTAAATGTTGCGCTGGTTACCGCAAACGGTATTAATGTTGGTGATAAAGATAATCCTTCCTCTTTGACGGACAGTTTTATTATATGGAGTACTGTTAACGAGAATAGTACAGCCATTACTGGCGGTAGTAATACTATGATTTCCAGCAAATATTACAATAATTTTATAACCTTAGGCACAGATAACGCTTCCGTGGATGATGATAGTACCGCGGAAGACAAGGATTGGGTGAATGTTTTTGATTTGGCTGGGTATGAAACAGCGATAAATAATAAATCTGCAACAGCGTATGATAATTTGCTGGCAAAAATAGTTGCAGGACGGACACCGTTTGATGAAGTTGATGATTATGTCGGTTTTTTGCCCAATGGTCAGTTGTCTGTTTTTAGAACGGGTGGTGGCATTGATGCAAATGGCACACCTATAGATTATCTTAATTATAGGGCATTGCTGAATAGTGCGGGGTTGTATGTAGCAGGGGATTTGAATTATTCTGAGCAAAATACAAAAAATTTGGGACGGTCTCGTCCAACGATTTTTGCAAATGCTGCGATGGTGCCATCTTTGCGTTTGACAGATGCAAAAACAATCAATGATGTTTTGTCTGCGGATGCCGGGGATGATATGCTGGCTAGGTTTTTGACATACATAAACGATACCTATAATG
Organism: Candidatus Enterousia scatequi; assembly: GCA_018064405.1. Classification (GTDB taxonomy): domain Bacteria; phylum Pseudomonadota; class Alphaproteobacteria; order Rs-D84; family Rs-D84; genus Enterousia; species Enterousia scatequi. Next base: position 21,489 of record JAGHVG010000013.1, read on the forward strand.
TTGTTGAAGATGATTATTTGCCAAGTGCGGATGCAAACACGTTGTTTAAATCCATTGGAAATTTATATGGAAATACTGGTGTTATATTGAAACCTATGTTGGTATTTTCCACTGGGGCTTATCAAGGGGCTGATAGTAACTTTTCTGGCGAGGTTAAGCAGGCGACATTTGAAAACGCAGCACCATTGGTTTACAACAATTTGGAACATAATTTTATGTCAGTGGTATCTGTAGGATTGACGGGAACAGGAACAAAGGATGCATCAAGTGTATCTGGGTTTGCGCCTGCAGGTAAATATGCGTTATCAGCATGGACAGATAAGTCGGGCACAGAAGATACTTATTATAGGTCGCGTATTTGTGGAACTGCGGGTAGCGGCACAAAGGATATTGATCCGTGGTGTTTCGCAGCGGCGGGGGTGACCGATGAAATGGGTGTTTCGGCAGCAGCGGGTGCGGTTGGTGCGGTTCAATCTGCATTCAGTTATATGACAAATGATCAGGTGTTTTCTTTGTTGGCATTGACGGCGGATGGTGCGTATTTAGGAACCAATTCTGCGGGCACTGCGTTTTCCAAGGATTCTTTGGTGGAATATTTGAAATCTATGTATGAACTGCCTGGGGAATATCAGCAGAGTGTTGAATTGGGAACAAGACAATATCTGGATGCGTTTCAGGAAGTCTTTGGATATGGACTTATTAATTTGGAACGTGCAACAACACCAGGTAAGTCGGTTTATTATTATGATGGAACCAAAATTAGATCTGATAAAGGTAATGGATATTGGCGGGCGGCATCAAATACGGCGTTTAATTTAAGTGCACCGTTCGGTGCGCGTGGCGCAACAATATCTGCACCGTTTTATGATGTTGTTACCAGTGTTGATGGTGAATTATCTATGCCACGTATTTGGGAAAATGAATTTACTATTGGTGCAGATTCTGCACATGCATTGTATATGGGTGATGTATTGGGCGATTTGAAAACGCGTGGTGACGAGAAAACACAGATTGGTGAAAAAACAACACTATCGTTGGCGCGATCAATGCGTGCATATAACGATAATATGGGTGGGTTGGATAATTTGGGTATTGAATATTCTGGTGAACATTTCAATATGAATGCTGACTATCAACGTTATTTGACCGATGGTGTGTCGCGTTTCAATGGTATGGCAAATCCGATTCTCGGTTTGGCATCAAACGCAATAACAACAGGTGGCGAATATAAGTATGGAAACTTTGCATTTGGTGGTCGTGCCTTTTCGGGTGTTATTAGTGACGAATCGTTATTACAGAATGATCCAATGATTTCATCCAGATACGAACCAATGCGTTTAGGATTTGCACGTGGTGGTCAGGCAAATGTTGCGTGGCAGAATAATAAATTTATGTTGTCGGGGGCATTCGGTGTATTAAATGAAACAAACACATTGTTAGGGGCCCAGACGTCAGGGTTATTGGATATGGGTAATGGTAATACAACCTATGTTGATGTAACGGCGCGATATGATGCGACTGATGATGTTGCGTTTACATTGCGTTCAACGTTTGCACGGACATATGCGAATCCATCGGGTAATTTTGTGTTGGGGATTTCTGAGTTAGATTCCAATGCGTTTGCGTTTGGTGCGGATGTTGGAAACTTTAATTTGACTGTATCGCAACCATTAACGATAAGCAGTGGTTCGTTGCAATATGCATATGCACAATATGATGTTGTGGAATCAGGGGCGAGGCATTATGATTTGGTTGTTTCTGATACAGGTATTCGTGATTTGTCGTTGGTTCCTGAAAAACGCGAGGTTCGGTTTACCGGAACATATCGTCATCAATTTGGTGAATTCACCGATGGTGCGCTTGGATTCATATATCGTATAAATCCAAACAATACAGATGCGTTTGGAAATGAATCTATATTTATGTTAAAGATGACCCACAGATTGGGAATTTGACACGCGGGACGAATTTGGCTATTATATTAGAAAAGGAGATCGGATAATGGCTAGAAATATTTTTACAGACCTAAATGAGTAATAAATTTATATGATGTCTACCGTTTTGGCATGAAAAAACGTCCAATTGGACGTTTTTTTATTTGTTTCTGGTGGCCCTGATCGGAATCGAACCGATACTCCTTGCAGAACTTGATTTTGAGTCAAGCGCGTCTACCAGTTCCGCCACAGGGCCAAAACATTAAAAGTCACTTATTTTGCAGCGGCTTTCTTTGCTTCAACTTTTTTCACCAAACGGGCACTGCGGTTTGCCTTGTGTGCAGGTTTTTTTGCGGGCTTTTCAGCGGCGCCGTTTTTCTTTACAATGGCCTTTTTAATTTCCGCCATTTCAGGTGTTAAACGTGATACTGGTTTTGACATTACGTATGCGTCCAACCCGCCGTGTTTGGTCAATGTGCGCAAACCAGCAGTTGAAATACGCAACGAAAAATCGCGATTCAAAATATCACTATGGAAACTTAATTTTTGCAAATTTGGCAAGAATGTGCGCTTTGTATGACGCATAGAGTGGGAAACATTCATCCCAACCATTGTTTTCTTACCTGTAACATTACATGTACGTGGCATAATTTAAATCCTTTATAACTGGGGTTATAATTTATAACATAAATCGCCAAAAGTCAAGACATTTTATGATGTTTTGTTGCTGATGCTATATTGGTAAATATTTGCCCCCGGCATATGTATGTAGTCCTATACCTTGAAAACGCTTTGTTTGGTATTATATATAAGCTGTTGAAATAAAAGGGTGATAAATATGAATCCAGATGATATTCAGGAAACACCAGAACAGGCGATTGAAAAATATACGACCGATTTTACTAAATTGGCGGCTGATGGAAAATTGGACCCTGTGATTGGACGTGATGATGAAATTCGTCGCACTATCCAGGTCTTGTCACGTCGTACAAAGAATAATCCGGTATTAATTGGTAACCCGGGTGTCGGTAAAACCGCAATCGTAGAAGGTTTGGCGGAACGAATCGTATCCAAGGATATCCCTGAAAATTTACAGGATAAAAAATTGCTGTCGTTGGATATGGGTGCATTGATGGCAGGTGCAATGTTTCGTGGTCAGTTTGAGGGTCGCTTGAAAGCAATATTAAAAGCAGTGAAAGATTCAAATGGGCAAATAATTCTATTTATTGATGAATTGCATACCATGGTTGGGGCAGGCAAGGGCGAAGGTTCCATGGATGCCGGAAATTTGTTGAAACCAATGTTGGCGCGTGGTGAACTGCATTGCTTGGGTGCAACAACGTTGGATGAATATCGCCAGTATATTGAAAAAGATCCTGCGCTGGCGCGTCGTTTTCAGCCAGTGTATATAGATGAACCAACTGTTGAAGATACGATTTCTATATTGCGCGGATTGAAAGAAAAGTATGAGGGACATCATGGTGTTCGTATTGCTGATTCTGCGCTGGTTGATGCAGTTAAATTATCAAATCGCTATATCACAGACAGGTTTTTGCCGGATAAAGCAATTGACCTGATTGATGAAGCCGCAGCACGTGTGCGTATTGAATTGGCATCAAAGCCAGAGGCATTAGATGAAATTGATAGACATCTGATGCAATTAAAAATAGAACAACAGGCATTGAAGAAAGAAAAAGATGCAGATTCTAAAAAACGGTTGGCTGATTTAGAAGGGCTGATTACTAAGACAGAAGCAGAATCAGAAAAACTGACTGCCGCGTGGCGCGCAGAACAACAGAAAATGCATGGCCTGTCGGATGCTATGGCTGCGCTGGATGCCGCCAAGGCAGAGGTTGCAACGGCTCTGCGTAATGGTGATTATGAAAAAGCATCGGCTGTGCAATACGGAAAAATACCAGAATTAGAAGAACAAATTCGCAAAATGAATAATGAATCACGCGAATATAAAACCGTTTTGCCCGAACATATCGCGGCGGTCGTTAGTAAATGGACAGGGGTTCCTGCGGATAAATTGTCTGTTGAAGAACAATCAAAGTTGTTAAATATAGAAGAAGAATTGCGCAAACGTGTTGTCGGTCAAGATGATGCGCTGTCTGTTGTCGCGCGTGCAATTCGTCGTTCGCGTGCAGGGCTGTCTGATCCGCACAGACCCGCCGGCAGTTTTATGTTTTTGGGTCCAACCGGTGTTGGTAAAACAGAGGTTGCAAAAGCATTGGCGGAATATTTGTTTAACGATGATACGGCTATGACCCGTATTGATATGAGTGAATATATGGAACCACATTCTGTGTCGCGTTTAATCGGCAGTCCCCCGGGATACGTTGGATATGAACAGGGTGGGGTGCTGACGGAAAGTGTCCGCCGCAGACCTTATCAGGTATTGCTGTTTGATGAAATAGAAAAAGCAAACCCAGATGTGTTTAATGTGTTCTTGCAAATTCTGGATGACGGTCGTTTAACAGATGGCCAGGGACATGTTGTGAACTTTACAAACACAATCATAATCATGACAAGCAATTTGCCCGATATGGATGCAGTGCGTAAAAATTTCAGACCTGAATTCATAAACCGCATTGATGAAATAGTGTTCTTTAATTCATTGGGCAAAGATGTTATGGCGGGCATTGTAAAAATACAGTTGGGCAACTTGCGCAAGCGTATGTCAGAACGAAATATTGGTTTGGACGTTTCGGATAAGGCAATTAAGTGGTTGGCTGAACATGGATATGATGCAGTGTTTGGTGCGCGCCCGTTAAAGCGTCTGATTACATCAGCGGTTGAAGATAAAATTGCAGATTTGATTTTGTCTGGGAAAATTGGTGAGGGTTCAACCGTTCTCGTTGATGTTTCTGGCAAAGAACTTTCTGTGAAATAAAAAATGGGGCGACACCCCATTTTTTATTATTTTGTTTTTGTAAAGATGCTTTTAATCACTGAGTTTTTAACTTGTTTTTGCTTTTCTGCTTTTGCTAGTAATTGTTTCTGAATACATGCACATGCATCAGATAAAGTAAGTATGTTTCCAGCTTCTTCATCGGGCATAGATATGCCAAAGTGTTTTTCCGCTTTCATAATAAATTCGCATATATCCAAAGAATCCATTCCAAAATCTTCACTAAATCTGGATTCGGGGTTTACCTGTTGGGTTTGGTCAATATATCCTCCTTCAAGCAAAATTTCTTCCAAATCCGTATATACTTGTAAGTTAATAGCCACCATTGTTACTTGTCCTTTTGTTCCGCGTTTATAATGCTGTCATTTGTGTGTGTACATTCCCCATGCACAATATTGTATTGTAAAAACCAGCTTTGTCCAGAAATTTTAAAGCTTAAATTTTATTTGACATTTGTTCAAAAAACGGTTAAAATCTTTGCGCTTGATAAGAGTTTTGGGGTTGTAGCTCAGTTGGTAGAGCACCTGCTTTGCAAGCAGGGGGTCGTCAGTTCGAGTCTGATCAGCTCCACCAAAATTCTGTGATAAATTATAAATAGATTTTAAGTTCGCCAAAGGGGGTGAATTAGGTAATGGTAAAAGTTTTAGTTCGTGATAATAACGTTGAACAGGCGTTGCGTGTCGCAAAACGTAAATCGCAAAAAGAAGGTCTGTATCGTGAAATGAAAGAACGTCAGCGTTATGAAAAACCAACAACAAAACGTAAACGCTTGAAAGAAGAAGCGGTTCGTAATGAAAAAAGACGTCAGTCAAAACAACGTATGGTTTTTGGTTTCTAAATTGTGAAAAGACCACAAAAATTTGTGGTCTGCTTCTTTTTTTTTGCCCCCGATTTTTTCGGGGGTGTTTTTTTTATGATAGTTTATGTATTACCAATCCACTGCGCAGTTTTGGTTCAAACCATGTCGTCTTGGGCGGCATGATATTACCAGTATCGGCAATGTTTATAATTTGACGCATCGTGACAGGGAATAATGCAAATGCTGCAGCCATTTCCCCAGAATCAACACGTTTTTGTAATTCGCCAAGTCCGCGAATACCACCAACAAAATCTATGCGGTTGCTGGTTCGCAGGTCGCCCAGATTCAGTATTTTATCAAACACCAGGTTTGATAATATTGTTACGTCCAGGATACCAATTGGGTCGTTGTCATTGTATGTTCCGGGCTTTGCGGTCAACGAATACCATGCACCATCCAGATACATACCAAAATTATGCAGTGCGTTTGGTTTATAAATATCGCTGCCCATTTTGGTAACGTCAAAAGATTCAGATAATTTTGTTAAAAATTCATCTGTATTTAATCCGTTTAGGTCACGCACCACACGGTTATAGTCAATAACGTGCAACTGGGATTCTGGGAATATCACTGCCAAGAAATAGTTGTATTCTTCGTTGCCTGTGTGGTTTGGGTTTTGTTCGCGTTTTTCTGCGCCAACACGTGCGGCCGCTGCGGTTCGGTGGTGGCCGTCTGCGACATACATTGCAGGAATTGTTTTAAATATTTCTGTGATACGTGCATTTGTTGCATCGTCATCAATAACCCAGAATTTATGTCCAAAACCATCGGGTGCAACAAAATCATATTCAGGCGCATTATTGTTTACAATGTTTTCAACAATTTTGTTCATCTCTGCAACGTCAGGATACGCAAAGAATACAGGTTCCAAATTTGCATCTTGGATACGAACATGAATCATACGATCGTCTTCCTTGTCTTTACGCGTCAATTCGTGTTTTTTGATTTTGCCGGTCATGTAATCGTCAACATTTGCCGCAGCCACCAAACCATATTGTGTGCGACCATCCATGGTTTGTGCATAAATGTAATACATTTCCTTGGCGTCTTGTTTCAGCCAGCCACGTTGTTGCCACAATTTAAAATTTTCAACGGCTTTGTCGTATGTTTTTTGTTCGTGTTCACCCGCGATTGGGTCAAAATCTATTTCAGGTTTAATTATGTGCAGTAATGATTTTTCGCCCGCTTCATCCTTTGCCTCGGTTGAATTCAGAACATCATATGGACGTGATGCAACTTCTGAAACTAATTCTGTTGGTGGGCGAACACCTGCAAATGGTTTAATTTTCATGCTAGATTCCTCCTTATAGGTTTCAATGTTAATCTGATGCAGGAAAAGATACCTTAAAAAAATAAAAAATCTAGGGGAATTTTTTTCGTTGCAAATGCGATATATGCACTGTATAATACACGGCGCATTGGGGCATAGTTTAACGGTAGAACATCGGACTCTGACTCCGCTAGTGTTGGTTCGAATCCAGCTGCCCCAACCAAGATGTGCGACCGTTCGTTTTAGGGCGCTTTTTTGTTAGAATTGTAATATTTACAGAAAGTTCGAAAGTTTAGTTTTAGAAATAGTGAATTTTTTGTCATTTTCGAACTTTCTTATACACCACGACTTGGAACAGCACAAAAACACCGTATGTGGTCTGCATATTTTGTTTTGAAACCATTTTTTGTAAATGTATCTATCCACCAATTCTGTGGCTTAATAAGACGCGTTTTATTACAGGTGATTAATTCATCACCGTTTTTTTGTGCCATAGCAACATCCTCGGTTGTATTATGTATTGCGCAAATCATTTTGCTTTTCTTAAACTTATCAAGCACATTTGGCAATTCTTTTTCAGAAAAATAAGTAAGAGTGCCATTACAAAATACTATATCTGCCACAATTGGTTCACAATCAAGGATAGATTTAATTTGTATTTTACCACTGGCAAACAAATTTTCTAGACATTTGGATTGATACGGGTATTTTTTTATGTCTATACCACGTGCATTCATACCTAATCTTTGTGCCATAAGAACAATAACACCAGTAGCAGCACCACAATCAAAGAAAATTTTAGGTTTATAACCAAATTTATTAACAAATTCATCCATCAGCATTTTAGGCGGTATTGAAAACATAGTCCAAACCCCATCTGTATCTAAATAGTTATAATGTAAGTAGGGGTATTTTTGATAATAATAATGCATTTTTGTTCACTTTTATTATATTTGTATAATGGCATTGTATAATAAGATTGTTATTTGTAAAGGTTTTATACAAGTTTTTCTTTTAACTTATCAATCTCTCGTCCAATTTCCAACAATTCGGCTCGCGAATTGCACAGATAGCACAACCAAGATAGACAAACCCACCGATAAAGGCGGTTTTTTGTTTGTTTTCTAATAATTCCGCCGAGTTCAAAAGTTAAAATTAAAAAAGTGGCGTTTTTTCACCACTTTTGAACTTTATTCTATATTATTTTTGGATTTCTGCCCGAATTTGCATTAAAACTTTACCTATACGATTCATACCACTGCCTTCACCAAATCCGCATTCATAACATACCGGACACGACTTTACCAACATCGCATCGCCAGTTGATTTTAATAGTTCAGCGGCATCGGTATTTTGCTTAAATTTAGCGCGTAAAGCCCTCTCCATAATATCAAATTTATTTTTATCAAAATCTTTTCGGCGATTTATTTTATATTCTGGGGTTTTGGTAAGTAATCGCGCATCATCTGGATTTTTTAATCCAATAATTATCCCAAAACGCTCATCAGACGCATAAAATTTCATTGCTTGATAGTAATGTTCAACGGTAGGAAAAATGTATTCTTGTCCATCAACAACCATTTTTATTGGGAACTTAGATAACGGGCTTAAAAACCAATACTCTCCAATTGGGGTACAAAATCTAATCTCTTTCGGCATACAACAAACCTTTTTATATAGATTTTATAGTAAAAAAATATTTATAAGTCAATAAATTTGGCTCAAATCCACTAACTCTAATTTATCTTTCGCTTCTTCAATCTCTTGTCCAATCTCTAACAATTCAGTTCGCGAATTGCACAGATAGCGCAACCAAAATTAATAAAATGCCTGTCGGGGCATTTTTTTATTTGTAACATAAGGCTTTGACGAGTTCGAAAGTCAATTTTCTTATTTTTAACTTCTATCCGGCACTTTCGAATTATTGTCTTCTTTTACGGTTTAAAGCTTCTAAATCTATGGAATGTACAGCTAGCATTCTATTATCTTCCTCTATTATGCTACATAATTTTTCAAAACCTTCATCACAATCAATATTTCTTGTAAAAAAGTCAATTGCATCAGAAACGGTCTGAACTTGTACCTTTTTATCTTTAAATGTCTGTTTATATGTATCTATTTTACCTTGTTTAATCGAATGCACATACCTCATGTATACATCAGTGGGGATGTCAGATTTTATTTTGTCTATAACTTTATAAAAAAATTGCAAAATACTATTTCCAAAATCTATAACTTGTTGCTTTTTAGGGTAAACGCCATTATGTATTATATCGTTCCTTAGCTTTGCATCACTATCCAACAATCTCATATTTATAATATCTCCAAATCGCATAAAATATGATGCAACAAAAAAACCATATCGTCTTTCTGACCTATGAACACCATTCTTATATAAATCAAATTTTTTTCCTTTTTCATAGCACAATAAATCTATTACAAATTCAACAAAACTCTCTTTAGATTTTGCCAATAAAAACACAGATTCTGCATAATCATTCGTCAAGAACCTTTCTATCGCACACTGCAAACAAATTTCAAATTGCAAACACTGATTAACAACAATTATTATTTCATTACATTTTGGGCAAACAACTTGCAACATACCATCCATATCATAATTCTTAACAATATAAGAATTTATTTCATTTTCACACCCTTTTGTAGATAAAGCTTTTTCATTACAGTTTAAACAAGTAAAGTTCAAATAATATCCTGCCATATCACCTACCTTTGTATTTGACAGATATTATTATAATAAAAACACAAAAAAGCAATATAATGTCAAAAATATTCGAACCAAGCAATATATTACAAAGCCAACCAAAAACCGCTCTAATTAGCCCTTTTATTCATATTGGTTGGAGTGTATTAGCGTTTTTCGGACCCGTGATATCCTTGATTTGCTTACTGTTGGGAAGAATATACAGCGCATTCTTGATAAATACCCTGTGTAATTTATTTTATGATTTTGCAGCGGGTGTTCCGGTAT
>JAGHVG010000002.1 GCA_018064405.1 Candidatus Enterousia scatequi
AAAAAAGTTTAGGATGGGTGGCAGAGCGGTCGAATGCGACGGTCTTGAAAACCGCTGAGGTGGCAACGCCTCCGGGGGTTCGAATCCCTCCCCATCCGCCAGAAAAAAAGAACATCCCGTGGAATTACCACGGGATGTTCTTTTTCGCCAAGTTTCCGGCAGTTTTTATGGGCGACATTTCCAGTGTAACACACCACCAAAAAGTTATGTTTTTTTAATTCAACATTTTTGCGACTTCATCTGCCAGGTTATCGTCACGTTTTTCAATACCTTCGCCAACGACGTAATATGCAAAGCCTGCCAATTTACCACCAGCCTCTGCAACAACCTGTTTAACGGTTTTTGATGCATCCATAACAAATGGTTGTTCTTCCAACACTGATTCTGCGTACCATTTATTAATACGACCCTGAACCATTTTTTCAACAACCGCCTCTGGTTTGCCTGCTGTCGCACCAGATTCAATAAACACCTTCTTTTCGCGTTCAACTGCTTTTGGATCAACATCAGCAATCGTCATAAATTCAGGTTTATTCGCTGCAATATGCATCGCGATTTTGTTTCCAATCTCTGCAATTTTTGGATCGTTGCCATCAATTGCAACAACAACACCAATCTGACCCATACCTGGAACCATAGCATTGTGAATATATGAAAAGATATTGTCGCCATGAACTTTTTCAATACGACGCAAATTCATATTTTCACCAATTGTTGCGATTGTCGCAGCAATATCATCCTTGACCGCGTTCAATGTCGCATCAAAATCACCACCCAATTCCAACGCTTTGTTTGCAACGTTTGCAACCAACGCCTGGAACTTTTCATTTTTAGCAACGAAATCTGTTTCTGCGTTCAATTCAACGACACAACCCACATTGTCACATTTAACAACTGTGACCAATCCAGATGCAGCAACACGCCCAGATTTAGATGCGGCCTTGACAATACCTTTTTGGCGCAACCAATCAGATGCGGCTTCAATATCGCCATTATTTTCAACCAATGCTTTTTTGCAATCCATCATACCTGCGGATGTTTTTTCACGCAGTTGCTGGATTAATTTTGCTGTAACTTCTGCCATATCTTTTTCTCCCGTGTTAAAGAGTTATTTTGCGGCCTTGTCAGCCAATTTTTCACGACGTTCTGCGCGTGCTTCTGATGTCTTAGATTTTACTTTGGCTTCTTTGGTTTTTACTTCGTGTTCCAAATCGTCCGCCGCAGCATCCATCATATCAGATTCAACCTTTTTACCAGCTGCACCACCCAAACGTTTTTCAATCCCAGACAATATTGCATCAACAAACAAATCACAATACAATTGGATCGCGCGTGACGCGTCATCATTTCCTGGAACTGGGTAATCAACCAATTCTGGATTCGCATTTGTATCACAAATAGCAATCGTTGGAATATCCAAATTCTTGGCTTCATGAACAGCATTCAATTCACGTGGCACGTCAATAACAATCATTGCCTGTGGCGTTCCATGCATTTCCAAAATACCACCAAATACATCGCGTAATTTTTCGGTTTCTTTGGTCATAACGCCAACTTCTTTCTTGGTCAACCCCAATTTTTCAGCGTTTTCAATATCAGATTCCATCTTTTTCAGACGGCGAATGCTTTGTGAAACAGTTGTCCAGTTTGTTAACATACCGCCTAACCAACGGTTATTGACATAGAATTGACCACAACGTTCAGCCGCATCTTTAACAATATCCTTGGCCTGATGTTTTGTTGCAACAAACAATACCTTGCCACCAGCGGCTGCGATTGCTTCCAATGCAACCAATGAACGGTGTAACAGCGGTGCTGTCTTGTTCAAATTAATAATGTGAATTTTATCCTTAACCCCATAAACATATGGTGTCATTAATGGGTTCCAACGACGAGTGTGGTGGCCAAAATGTGCCCCAGCTTCCATCAATTGTTTCATAGTAAATGTCGGCAATGCCATAATTTTATCCTTTTTTCTGTTATTATCCTCGTTGGCAGGCAAAAACCAGATTTTATCAATCCGACAGAAATTCCGCCCATCAACTGTGTTCTTCGCACCGAAGCGCGTGCCGACATCATAGAACAAAAGCACACTAAAATCAAGTATTTTTTACATTTTTATAAAAAATTGACAAAAAACACTACATCTATTGACAAAACACTGTTTTTGTATTATATATTTAGTATGAAGAGGTGAAACATGAAATATATGAAAGGTTTGGTTTCTGGGGTTTTAGGATTAATCGTCACAACAACGTCAGCACTTGCAAATATTGACAAATGTGAGGACGAAGCATATAAACTGGCAAATCCAGACAAATGCCCAGCGCAAAGTTTTTTTACCACCGGAACGGTTTTAGGTATTGGCGGTGGTGTCGCGACAATCGGTGGCGTTGTCGCGTTGCTTGGCATGTCAAATTCGGGTTCATCTTCTGATAATTCGGGGCCTGCGGTTCCAGCAACCATATCCTTCCGTTCCCCAACACTTAACAATCAGACCAGATTGGTTTTTGACAATGAAGAAACCTATGTCACAGACCTAACAAACATATCAAATTCGGCATATTATATCAAAAACGCAGAACAATATGATGCCATAGGATTAAAATATGCCCATGCACGTGGCAAAACAGGCATGGGTTCAGATATTAAAATAATGGACGATTTCCACCTGTCACAGAACGCAACCCATGGCGACAACGTGTCTTATATCGCAACATCTGTGGCACCTGGGGCAAAAATAGACAATATTAATGTTGCAAATGCCAATGGCGGGTTGGATTTTAATGCCTTTGCATCCCAAATTGATGATAACCACGCCATATATAATGTTAGCTGGGAAATACAGAACATTTACGCAACCCAGGCAACAACGAAATCTAAGATTACAACAATAATAGGCAACAATTTTATAAATCAAATGGCAAATGCTGCCCAAAACGCAGATTCAATTTTTGTTATTGCGGCTGGCAACAGCGGTATGACCGAAAGTTCTGCACTGTCTGCGTTACCTATTGCGGTTGATGAATTGCAAGGACATTTTATAAACGTTGTATCATACGACACAACAACAAAAACATTGGCGAATTATAGTAACCAATGTGGCATTACCCAGGAATACTGCATCGCGGCACCAGGGTCTGCATTATCAACCGATGCATACGAATACTTAACCGTCAGTGGCACCAGTTTTGCTGCCCCAGTTGTATCAGGTGCAATTGCAATATTGCAAGAAAAATTTCCATACTTAAAATCAAACCAAATTACAGAAATATTGTTAAGAACCGCAACCGATTTAGGCGACACAGGTGTTGATAATGTTTACGGATGGGGATTATTGAACCTTGACCAGGCGACAAAACCTGTTGGCGATTTATCTGTGGCGGTTTCTGGTAAAATCATTCAACGTAACGTCACCGCCAATGTAACCCCAGCAATGGCAGCAGCAATTACAAAATCCGATGCAACAATGGCAATGTTTGATGAATATGGCCGCGCATACACACAAAAACTAAGTGATAATATCACAATTGAAAATCGTGGACGTGGTTTTGACCGCTTGCGCCGCAATTCTGATCACACAACAAAATTGGGGGTTTTAGAATTTGGATCAAGTGATGTAAATTTACTTGAAGGAACAGGGTTTATGCAAACAGGTTCATCACAAAACGCATTCATCGCAACAAACACATCATTTGACTTAACAGCAAACACACAACTGTTCGCACGTGGTCAGTTTGGTATTATGTCTGCCCGTCCAGCCGCAGAATCTGTAATAAATCATTTTTCTAAGATTTTCACAGCATCGGCATCTGTCGGCCTGAACCACAACGATTGGACATTTGAATTCGCGGTTCCTGAAACCATAGTTGCTGGGGAAATGACAATGTCTTTGGCAACGGCACGTTTAAGCAATGGTTCAATTGCATTTGGTAATTACAACTTTGATTTGGCGACTAAACCTGCATTTGAATATGCCGTATCGTACAAAAACATAACCGCAGGATTCGTGGACAATCCTGTTGGAACAGATGAATTTTATGTTTTGGCAAAAACCAAATTTATATTCTAATCTGCATCATCAGAACGCAGATCAAAATTGTGAATATAACTAAAACCGATACCTATGGATGTATTGCTGGCATATTTATCTGCCCCACGGGCCTTGGCCAATCTATATTGGAAATAAGGTCCCAATGAAAAACTTTTCCACACATTGGTATCCAAACGTACTGTTAAATTCAAATCACGTTCAAAATCGGTGTATACATATTGCGAATAGGAAAAATACTCACGATAATATCCATCTGTGGAAAACCTGACACCATCACGAATATCATATTCTGCGCGCCAACCTAATTCTGCCGCCAATTTGCTAGTCGGATCATCAACATTTGTAAAATCATATTCATAAACCCCCACAACATATAAGCTTTTCAAAATGTCATGATCAAACAATGCGAACCCTGCATTAGGACGTATAACATTATTTCTGTTTGGGTTACCAACAAATTCCGTCTGGTACTGACCACGGAAAATCGGTCCGAATTTCAAACCATCCAGTTCCCAACAGGCATACGCCAAATCAGATGAAAACAAAATTTTATCTGCACTTTCGTCTTTTGTCACTTCTTTGCCATACGGACGTAATGTTGTTTTACCATATTCCATAAACAACGAATTATCCCATTTAAATTTTTTAAACCCATACTCCAACGCAGCGTCTAAAACACCCTTTAACATATCCTGGCTGGTTGCAGTAAACGCAGAAACCGGTGACTCCCTATATGCCGCTTCATCTTGACTGGTCACAGTTGTCTTATTCCAATCAAAACCTATTCTGCGAATATTCAAATTAAAACGATTATCTTGTGGGGAATCTTCTGCAAACGCAACCAGTGGCAACAACAGCATCATACCAATCATGTACAGTTTCATAATAACACCCTACCTCCAAATATTTAACACATCATTTTTTACAGCATGTTGCCATCCTGCGCCATATACAGCCGCTGTAAACTGGCTTCGTTGTGCTTGTGGAACAACAATAGTTACAGTATTACCTGAAATTTCACTTACCCTATAATCAATTTTATTAACAAGTGCATTAAATGTCCCCCAATCAGATAATGGTGCATTTAATGTTAACTTCACAATCAACACACTGCTATCCACATCCGATGATTGCAGCCAATTCTGAACACCATGTTGAACCATCCATTGTTGTGCCACCACTGGATCTATGGTCATATGCACAGTGGCACTGTATGTTGTATCAGAAATTTTTTCCCCATCTATACTTGTTTGTGATATTAATCCAGACAAATCTTTTTCCTGGGCCATTGCATTTCTTAACTGATCTTTATCCGCATATTGTCCCAATTTATCAAACACTATCTGACGTCTAGCCTCTGCCATAGCAATATTTTTTGCCAAAACCGCTGTATCACTGGTTATACTAACAACCGCACTGCCCGACAAATCAACAGCATATGAATTGGCATATATCAATACACCAAACAATAAACAGACAAAAAATTTACATACTTTTAACATTTAGAAACGTGCCGCCAATCCAACATGAACGCCAAGTGATTTATAGAAAGATTTTGTTTCGCCAGATTCTTTAACAGACCAACCATTATTTTTCGCATCATTTATATAAACCGCCACAGAATCCGCTGAATACTTTTTCCCCTCTGTATCGGTAAAGCCACCATGCAACATATAATATTCCGCCTCACTTTCCTGCATACCTGGCAATGCCTTCCATGCTGCCAACTGCGCATCATAAATTGCGCCATAATACGCAGAATTCAAATATGTTGTCGCATCTGCACTACCAACATTATAATAATCATACGTCACACCTATTGATAACGCGATTGAATCAGTCAATGCCGTTGTCCAATTTGCCCCGGCCCCCAAATGCAGTCCAGAAAACATAGATGCCTCATCTTCAACACTCTTTGGATGTTGCCAATCTGGGCGATATGGTTGATTCCCTGTTGCATCATACCCAGGCAATCCCAATTCAAGCCGAACATTGGCAAAATTGTTCTGATTCATTGCATATTCCATATCCAGCGCAACATATGGTCCCGACCATACAACATCATAATCATGCGATGTTCCAGATTGCGCATAATAATACGTATTTTCTGTACTGGCATAAGAATCACCGGACGGCACAGCAACCCCCGCAACATCAGCATATCCATCACCATCTAAATCTAAATACTCAACACCACCAACCGCTTGATCTGTAACTTGTCCACCACCAACGCCAAAGAAAATCAACAATGGACCACACTGCGTTTCACCATTATCCAATGTTATACAATTATTACTGACATCCATTGTATCCATTGACATACCGTAATTGCCATTTGTTTTTAATTTATATTTCAAATAACGATATCCCACAGATGGTGTAACCTTGAATGCCCCCACAGAAAATAAATCAGTCAAACCAACCCCAGCATTAAACCCTAGCATATTCCCACTGCTGGTTTTTCCAACCGACAGCGCATGTCCAATCTGATATGCTTCAAATGTATCGTGCGTAGATGTTTCGCCCTTCCATAATGACTGAATAAACCCGCCCTCAGAAATATCGTCATCAACCATAGACGATTCGCCAAATTGGAATCCATATTTTACCCCAGCGTTAATTTGAAATGGAACCTTAACATCACCAAATTTATATCCACCATCTAATCCTAATACATTCCAACGAATATTATCATAATGCAATTTAGACCCAGCGTTTTTCATTTCAAATTCCCAATTAGCGAATTCGTGCGTTAACCCCGCATCAAAGAAAAAGCCGCTATTAGATGTGTTATTGGGTGTCAACTGTTGTGGTTGCTGAACCGGGACGCGTTGCTGTGTAACATTTGTCCCAACAGAATACCGCGTATTAGTATAGGGCGTATAACCATTTGCATTTGCCGGCATACTTGTATTTTTAGCGACACTGTTCGTGCGATAGTTGGCATAATTTGCTGCACTAGAATATGAACGATTATTTGATCCCGTGTTGTAATATGTCCCCGCAGCATTAACGCCAAAATTCATCAAAGAAAACACCGATAAACAAACAATGAATCGTGAAATATTCATCATTAAAAACTCCTTACCTATTCTACCATGTAATATCTTATCATAAAAAGGTTGCAAAAAAAACACTTTATTGCAAGAATAAACAACAACGTTTTGGCGATCGTGGCGGAATTGGTATACGCGCAGCACTAAGGATGCTGTGGGACAACCCTTGGGGGTTCAAATCCCCCCGGTCGCACCAGATAAAAAACTTAAATTTTATACTTGCTCGTAAAAACCTAAATTTGCTAATATTATTTGTATAGGATGAAAGGATTCAAAAATATTTTTGCCGTGTACTTAGTATTCGTCATGTGTTGCACCACATTGACGGCGGCCGATGTTAATTTATCACGCAACAATGCACGTCGCGAACAGGCACCGTCATCATTATCACGCAGCACATCAAATGTGACCGGTCGTGACACTTCAAACAGCAATGATTTATCCATCAGGGCACGTTCTGCAAATACACGCACCACTTCACAACAAACAACATCCGTTAACCCGCGAACCGCCATTCAACAGGAATTAACAAGGCGCGCAACTGCACTTAATGCACGCGCCGCCGCCCCACGTGTTGTCACAAACGCGGATGCAGCAAAAAACGTTCTATCAAAAAATTATGCGAACTGTAAAAGCGTTTTCAATGAATGTATGGACGAATTTTGCGCAAACAAGGATAGCCAATTAAAACGTTGTGCATGTTCTGCGCATATACATGATTTTGACTCAACAAAGAAGCAATTAAGCACCGCTGAAGACAAATTACTTGATTTTAGCCAACGATTGTTAGTTGTAAATTTAGACAAAGAAGATGCTGCCGCTATAAGCACTGCGACCGAAGGGGAAGAGGCCTTTTACAACACAAAAGATACATCCCAATCACAAAAAGCGCTGGATACAATTGCAAAAAAATTAAACACATCTTTTAACGACACCGGTTTTAATACAAACGTGGCCAGCTTGTCGTGGTCCTTAAATGCGGACACTGCGTTTGATTCTGTTAATTCAATGGCTGGGGCATCCACAACAACCAAAAGCGGCACCGCATTGTACGCCGCCGCCTTACCGATATGCCGTGAAATGGCTCACGAAGTATGTTCTGAATATGAATTATCCATTGCTGAAAATGGATATCAAATGTTGATAGAACAAGATTGTACCACCGTAGAAAAATCCTACAAAACACAGGTTGAACAAACACGCAACAAAATTTTAGAAAGTAGTGCTCTGCTGGATATGTCCAGGTTGGATATTTATCAACGGCGAAATTCTGATGATATTTTAACATGCAAAAACAAAATGCTTGAAATGCTTACGGACACTACGGTATGTGGTCCAACCATGGATAAATGTTTGGACATCACGGGCCGTTACATAGATCCATCTAGTGGCAGTGCGTTCTTAACAACGAATTTGATTGATTTAAATAAACTTATTATCCGTCCGTCTGACGGACAAACATGGGCAGCGGTTAACGCAAATTTTGTTTCTTTTTTGAATTCAAAACGTAAATACATAGATACTGCATCAGAAAATTGTCAGGATATACAGGATAGTGTTTGGAACGCTTTTATAGAAGACGCATTGGCACAAATCAAATTGGCACAAACGGCAAAACTGGAAACCGTCCGACAGGGATGCACAACACTGGCTTCACAATGTCTATCCGATGCTATTACTTCCATTGAAGATTTTGATTCTAGGGCATTATCTATTTTTGGTATAATGGCAAACAAAACAGCAAACAGTATGTGTAATGACATATTAAGTGCATGTTCCATTGTTCTGGACAACAATGCTAATGGTATATGGACCCAGGGCATGACAGATATTGCAAACCGGGAAACATATGAAACGGTTATGACAACATGCCGCGAAGTTGGGCGCAGCTGTGTAATACGTTCATGTTCTTCTATATCTGGAAACTTTGGATTATGTGAAGACCTAGAACATTCTATTAACCGTAAAACCATATTAAACCGCACAACCTGTTGGAACGAAGTCAAGGAATGTATCGCATCCGCAGGCGAAGCGTACATATCTAGCATCATGACAAATATGGCATCAGAGATTGGGTTTATCGGTGGCAATTTTTATAAAAAATTATATGGCGGCGGCGACAACTTAAAAAACATATTTGATATATGCTCAAATAAATGCAGCACCAATTCTGTGGACTGTTACATATGCCGATTATCTGAAAAAATTTGGGGCAACTGCGAACAAGACACAAATTATTCGTCAAACGCAGAAGGCGCTTCAAATAAGATAAAAGAACCAGTACCGACAGAAACAACTATACTATACTGGTTCGGCAAAAATACAAATTCTGAAACTGCAAACTGGTCTTGTAAAGCCAGCGATTGATATCAGTTTGATTTATAAACAAAAAATTAAACGGTCAAATTACTAATAACGCTGTTTAGTGTTTGCATCTGTGCCGCATCAAATTTACCGAGCACCCAATCAGACGGACTAATCGGGCTATCAAAATCGCGCGGATGACCAATACCGATTCTAATCCGTCTATATTCACATCCAACTGCCGCATCAATTGATTTTATTCCATTGTGTCCAGCACTAGAACCGCCGATTTTTTCCCGCTTATTACCCAGTTTTATATCCATATCATCATGAATAACAACAACATTATCCAGTGGAATTTTATAAAAACGCATTAACGCAGATACTGCACGTCCGCTATCATTCATAAACGTTTGTGGCAAAGCGAAAATAATACGCTGACCATTTATATCCCCACGAAACGTCAACGCATC
Organism: Candidatus Enterousia scatequi; assembly: GCA_018064405.1. GTDB lineage: Bacteria > Pseudomonadota > Alphaproteobacteria > Rs-D84 > Rs-D84 > Enterousia > Enterousia scatequi. The sequence goes on from JAGHVG010000002.1 coordinate 9,888, forward strand.
GTGTTCAGCACGCCATGATGCATCTGCACCCGCCAGATATTTAACCGCCATAAAACCAACATTATGACGTGTATTTTTATATTCATCACCCGGATTCCCCAATCCGACAACCAATACAGGTTTATTTTCTTGCATATATCTGCCCTTTTTTTGTATTATAATACCACAGGAACACAAAAACAAACAGTTTAATTATGTTAACCCTGATTGATGGAAATTCTTTACTATTTCGGGCATATTATGGGGTTCATTCGCGCCTGACGCGTCGTGATGGAACACCGACGGGTGCGGTGTATGGTTTTTTCAATATGATTCTGCCGGTATTATCATCGGCAAATCCAGATGATAAATTTGTATGTGTATTTGATGCATCGCGCCAAACATTTCGCCAGGAAATATACCCCGAATACAAGGCAAACCGTCATGAAACGCCGGCTGATTTGATTACCCAGGGCATAATGATTCGTTCAGGCCTGGCGGCGATGGGGATGCCGGTGTTATGTATTCCTGGGGTTGAGGCAGACGATGTTATTGCAACGATTGCGCATCAGTATTGTAAAGCCGTTGATTCTACGCGAATAATTACCAGTGACAAGGATTTAATGCAACTGGTATCTGATTGTGTATTTTTATACGACGGTATGAAGCAAACTGAAATTCGTGCGCCCCAGGTTTTTGAAAAATTCGGTGTTCGTCCAGATCAGGTTATTGACGTTCAATCATTAATGGGTGATTCATCTGACAATGTTCCTGGGGTTGCGGGGATTGGTCCAAAAAAGGCGACCGAATTAATTTCAGAATTTGGCACTTTGGATAATTTATATGCGAACCTGGACCGAATATCAAACGCGCGAACGAAACAATTACTGACCGACAATCGTGATATGGCATACATTTCGCGCCAACTGGTCACATTAAAAACAGATGTGGATTTATCTGGCCTGGAAATCACACCATTTGTATTTGATACGCCATCCGCATTGGAATTTGTTAAGAACAAGGTTGAAAGTAATTCACTGTCCGAAAAAATTCAAAAATTATTTCCATTGGAAAAATATAATTCCACGCGCAGCCCGGCGACGTTTGCATATCCAAAATCGGAATGTCCGACCGATACAGTAATCGCGGCCACCCCAAAACCAGACATAACCGATATGGAATTTGAAACAATTACAACGACTGCGAATTTAGAAAAATTTTTATCGCACGTAAAAAACGTTATTGCATTTGATACTGAAACGACGGGGCTGGACACGATGGGTGCGCGAATTGTTGGATTATCGTTGGCATATGATGATCGGCATGGGTGCTATATTCCATTACACCACATTGGCAAATCGGGTGATTTATTTGGTTCTGAATCTGATGTCCCGAACCAGTTGGATATGGACACTATACGTAAAAAATTGTGGCCAATATTTACAGATTCCAAAATTACCAAGGTTGGACACAACATAAAATACGACCTGCATATATTGGCGAATTGTGGCTGGGACATTGATAGTATAAATCCGATTGATGACACAATGTTGCTGTCATATATATTGCATGGGACATTACACGGTCATGGGTTGGACGAACTGGCATTAAAATATCTATCGCATCAAAACATATCATTTGCATCACTGTTCCCTGCGACCGTTCGGGATGCAGATCGTCGTTTTGACACGTTGGACATTGCGACTGCATCGCCCTATGCGGCCGAAGATGCAACCGTATGTTTTGCACTGTATAATTTGATGCGCCCGCAATTAGACAGCAATAAGAAACTACGTGATTTATATGAAAAATGCGACATACCACTACTGCCCATATTGACCCAGATTGAACGCAACGGTGTTTTGGTGAACCAGGCACAGTTAAAAAATCTGTCATCTGTATTTCACAGTCAACTGGACAAATTACAATCAGAAATTTGGGCATTGGCGGGACACGAATTTAACGTGGCCAGTCCAAAGCAATTATCGGTGGTATTATTTGATGAATTGGGATTGCCGGCAAACAAAAAGCGTTCCACCGATGCAGATGCATTAAATGATTTGCTTGATTCGCATGAAATAATTGAAAAAATTTTATCATGGCGTTCTATTGCGAAATTGGCTGGAACATATGCGGATGCCCTGCCCCGCCAGATTGGTCGCGATGGTCGGATACACACAACATATTTACAGACCAGCACGAACACCGGTCGTCTGTCGTCGCGCGATCCGAATTTACAGAACATACCAATCAAGACCGAACTGGGCGAAGAAATCAGGAAATGTTTTATTGCGCCCGCCGGTCGTAAATTGATATCGGTTGACTATTCGCAAATTCAGTTGCGCTTGTTGGCGGATGTTGCGAACGTCAAAACGTTCAAGGACACATTTATTGCGGGCACCGACATTCACGAACAAACTGCGCGCAAGATATTTAATATTGCGCCTGATAAACCTGTGCCGCGTGATTTGCGGCGTGCGGCGAAAACGGTGAATTTTTCAATAATATACGGTGTATCGTCATTTGGTTTATCATCCCAGTTGGGGATATCGCGCGCATCGGCCAAGGAAATTATTGATTCGTATATGGCTGGTCTGCCAGAGGTTAAGCATTATATTGATTCAACCAAGGAATTTGCGACAAAAAACGCGTGCGTTTATACGCCATGGGGTCGACGTATTGAATTGCCGGATGTGAACAGTGCGCGCCTGCGTTCCTATGCATTGCGTGCGGCGATTAACGCCCCGATTCAGGGATTTGAAGCGGACCTGATGCGATACGCGATGGTTGAAATCAATCGCAGGATTATTAAACCGAATGCGAACCATATTTGTATGATTATGCAGGTTCACGATGAAATCATATTTGAATGTGATGCGACCATGGCCCAGAAATTTGCAGATATAATAAAACATGAAATGGAAAACATAGCGAAATTATCGGTACCACTGGTTGCAGAATACACGATTGGCGACAACTGGGGCAAATAACAAAAAGAAAAAAACAACCACACCGTTTGGTGTGGTTATTTTTATTTGCATCAAATAATTATTTTCCCAACGCGTCAACAATCTGGCTGTATGGAATTGCGCCAGGGAATGCCTTGTCACCGATGATCAAGAATGGTGTTCCGGTGATTTCAAATTCCTGTGCCAAGCTACGAACGTTTGACAATTCTTCATTAACGACTTCGCCGTTCATATCGTCTGACAATTTTGCGGTATCCAACCCAGCATCTTTAGCAAACTTCATAACATTAGCTTTGACCTTTTCACCAATTTTAGATTGATCTTTCAAATCATCCTGGGAATAGAATTCTTTTGTCATCAATTCACTTGCCAATTTTGCGGCCTTTGCGCCATCTTGCATTTTTGCAGCAATAACTGCACGTGCTGGTGCATCAGACAAATCGCCATGGATAGAAAAGTTCTTTACAACCACGCGAACATCATCACGATTTTTCAGAACACGTTCCAGTTCACCATGAACACGACGGCAATATGGGCACGAGAAGTCAGTCCAAACATAAATTGTTTTTGTTGCTTTTTCATTACCTAACACAGGTGCATCACCAATCATTTCGTTACCATGTGCGTGAACATATTTACGAATCGCCTTGTTTTTAACAGCGGCCTGTTTTTCCTGCATATTATTTGCCATTTCTTGCAATATCATTGGGTTAACAGATGTCAAATAGTATGGCACATACAAGCGGCAAACGCAACCTGCGACCAATAAGATTGAAATCAGTTTGATGCATTTTTTCAAAAGTATTTTACCTGCTGATACGTTTTTACCTTCTGCCTTGACCAGCATTCCACTGAACAAGAACAAAGCAATCGCGATCACCAGAACTAAGATTGTCCAAGTCATGATTTTCTCCTTTGTTGTTGAACAGGTTAAGCATAGCAACGCAAAAAAAAAATCGCAAGGAATAAATAACAAAAAAATTAAAAAATATTTTCTATCAATTTTCGCATATTTGGAATTGGGATTCCCTGCTGTTCGCAGATATTTGCCAGCAATTTATATGTTGTTTCCAACGTTATTGGCAACCTGTAGAGTTTATTCAGATACGGCTGTGCACACTTATCGCAAACGGCGCGGCATGTTTTTGGCGACAGGTAATTTAAATCTTGCATCGCGCCACACCCCGAACAGTGTGACAAATCAATGGCATATCCCAATTCGCGCAGCAACAATATTTCCCATTTTAAGTATTTTGATTTATCCAATGGTTCGCGCAACATATTAATAGTATACGTATATAGTTGTTCATACTGTTCGCGTTCGGGCAGCATTTTAGCGATTAAATCAGTCATCGCATTAAAGTATTTCAATGCATCATTATTATTTAACATCTGCACGATTAAATTTGCCGACGGTTCCCAATGGATTGCGCCCAACTGGTCATCCAAACGTGCGGACCATGTCATATTTCCGACCTGGCCGACCAAGGGTCTGTTTTTATTTTTGGCGGCGCCTGCGCGTATCATTCCGGACACGACCCCATATTCACGTGAAAAAACGGTTGCGATTAAATCGCGTTCACCGAACGGGCGCATTCCGACCAAGATTCCATCAGATTCCAATTTCACATATAAAATTATAATAAAAAATACTTGCCACATACAACAAAATTAAATACAATGCGACATATATAGAAATCTGTGGCGTTTTTCATAGGTTTTCAGAAAGGGGGAATATCAAACATGCGAAAAAAATCCACATTGGGTTTATGTAATATTATTCGTATTTTGTGCATTACCACATGCGCGGTATTCATAATCGGCATAAACGATGCAATGGCAGAGACATGTTCTGATGTTGTAACCTCAAATTCAAAAGACATTACTTGTGCCACCGCCCCAGGTTATGTAAGTTCTGATATAATGGTTACCACTATGCTTAAAGTTAACCCTGCAGATAAATATGCTGGTTGTAATACCAGTAACACAAGCGATGGACAGTGTGTTTTCTTACGTACTAATGGGGGGATATCAGAGGATGCAACCATTGGTTTTTATAAGTGTTTTTACTGTAAACCGGGGTATGGGCAAAACGAAGATCCAGAAATTCAAAACTTACTAGATAACTATACGTGTACGATCCGCACTCGGTCAGCCAACTGCTTACCATGTAAAGCAGGAACATATAGTGGAGGCGGTAAAATATCCTGTAAACCATGTACTGGTCAACAATATACTGACACAGATGGTGCAACAACATACAAAACTTGTAAGGGTACTCAGGTTGCCAACGCCGACCACACCGGTTGTGTCGAAGGTTGCAGCACATCAAAGGATTGTTCATTGGATTTTTCTGGTTATTTCGGAACATACGATGAATGTGCAAAAAACCAGTCCACAGAATGTTCTAAAACATGCGAACAGACATGTTCTGGTAATGCAACGGATCAATGTCCCGACCATGCAACATGTAAGTATAATACTGCCTATAAGACCACTGGCACACAATATTATGGTGGTTCATGTGATGCGGATGAGCCATGCCCGATGGAAGATTTCACCTGTGAGAGCGGGTTCCACAAAAACGGCAACAAATGTGACAAGGATGTGACCACTATCACATGCTCTGCGGGTCAATATTATGATGGATCATCGTGCACAACCTGTACCGAGGGATATTCTTGTCCAGGTGGTGAATATAGTATCGGTGGCGGTGAACAAGGACGCACCCCCTGCGAAGGTAATACAATAAGTGACGCAGGTGCATCAGTATGCTCGGATTGTCCCGACAAAACGGCACCAAACCAAGACCACACTAAATGTGTGCCATCCGCATGTTCAGCTGGTCAATACCTAAGTGACGGGGAATGCAAATCCTGTGGCACCGCCAGTGGTGTTTATTCCGACATCGACAGAAAAATCCCCGCACCATACACCAGTAATGGCGCGACCGCAACGAAAAAAGCTGATTGCTATCTGGAATCGGGCAAGCCATATTACACCACCAAGGGTACGTTCGAATACTCAAGACAATGTAATGCACAAAACGAATAATATAATGACGATAACGAAAACATCTTTATTGCAAATATTTAACCGCAGTGCGATTCAGGTTCTGGGCGCATCATTGGTATGCGTGCTATGCATCATGAACATGCACGACGCAGTGGGTGAGGATACACATTGCTATCCGGCAAACGCCCCCTATGATTCAAGAACATTCCAACCTTTTGTGGGGTCTAATGGCCGTGTTCAGTGTTTTGACAATGATGGTTTGAATCGTGAAACCGCTAGTATAAATGTTGATTTTTCGCACTGTGAACAAGGGTTCTGCCAATATTGGGCTGGTGGTGACAGAGGGCGGGATGCCAAAACAGCCACATATTCATGCAATAAGTGTGAGGTGGGTTATGGGATCTTGCAATTAGATAAAGAATCAACACCCTACACAGAGACAAAGAATAAACTACTTAACCGTTGCACCAATAGTGTTGGGAATCCGGCCTCAGAGAGTGAAAACGTGAACATAAATATATGTCAAGAATGTCAACCTGGCACATATAGTAATAACGGCTCTAGGTGCTCCCCGTGTGGTCTTGGAACATATCAAAATTTAACTGGTCAATCATCATGTAATGATTGTGGCGCTGGGACATACCAGAATAACTCTGGTCAAACATCCTGCATTACATGCCCCAGCAATTCAACTTGTGCATCTGGCGGTAAGGATGCTAACCGAACAGGGATTGAAATGTTCGAATGCAACGATGGATATACATATAACGAAAACCGTACCGGATGTGTGCTTGGTTGCAGCACATCAAAGGAATGTAGCACATGGTCATCTGAATATAATCAGGGAACATATGATGAATGCAGCGGGGAAGACCCGGCAACAAAGTGTTACAAAACATGTACCTGGAAATGTTCTGATAATGAAACGGATGCTTGTCCAGATTATGCAACCTGTACATATAATAAAAATGCGGGCAGCGAAGGCAGACAATATCCCGGTGGTTCATGTGATGCACCCGAACCAGGTAAATGTCCAGTGGAAGAGTTTACATGCGTGAATAACAGTTTTACAAAAACCGCCAACGCATGCGTATGCAATACGAATCAATGGATTCATAACAACCAATGCACCGCATGCCCGGATTATGCGAATTGTGATGGTAAAGATTTTTACTGTCCTAATAATACCTTTACAAAAACCGCCGACGCGTGCGAATGTGGTAACGGCACATGGCTTAACCCAAATTGCACTCCGGGTCCACAATGCGTATCTTGCCCAACTGATCATGTCAACCAATGTGGTGGCACAACATTAATGTGTACAGGCAATTATAGAATACAATTTGATGACAACCGTTGTAATGCAACCTGTGTCTGGAACGACTGTCCTGATGGTTCTTGGGGTAATGAAAATGGGTGTCACCCATGCCCCACAGATACAGCCAGCTTTGTCAAATGCGGTGGCAATACATTAACATGTGCACCGGGTTATTATTATAATAACGAAACATGCACTTCATGTGGCACAGTTCCAACCGTTTTTACCGAAAAAGTCATAGCGAATCAGTCATCATCAAAGTATGCAAAATACACCAGTGCTGCTGGTGCAACATCAATCACGGATTGCTATCTGGCACCCGGAAAATATTATGATATCAGTGGAACAGTTCAGGTTAATAGCAACTGTCCCTACAAAGCACAATAGGAGCAATAAGTATGACGAAAATGAAGGGCATCTTTACAATAATATTTAATCGTAATGCGTTTCGGATTCTGGGTGTTATTATGTGTGCCGTATTGTCAAGCGGCACAAACAATGCAATGGCTGCGTACTGTAGTTTTACCAGGAATCCGACTTCTTGCAGTCCTATTTATACAGGATCCAACTGTAAAACCGGTGAATATGTGCGAGCAGATTC
>JAGHVG010000032.1 GCA_018064405.1 Candidatus Enterousia scatequi
CTGGATGGCAATGCTTGTCCTTATATAGGGGATAATAGGGAATGTAATTGTGGTAGTTGTGTGTACAGCGTAAGGGTTCATAAATCAGATTTGAAATTTTGTGCTGATCTTTTGAATAAACAAATGCTTATTTCAAAACAGTTAGAACAAAAAAGCCGGTAAAAATACCGGTTTTTATTTACGAAAACTAAATTCGCAGCCACAATAATTTTGGCGATAAAAATCTGATTCGCGATTTATCTGCACCCGCAGATTTTCGTTCCATTTTATCGGCAAATATTTTATTTCGCCACATGATAATTCGCCCGCTCTATCCACTTGATTTTGATCCTTGTGGCGGGAAACACCAAACACAGATGCAATCGCATTATATCCATTTTTTATTGCAAATTCACGTGCCGCACAAAAACGAAATGCGAAACATTTGTCACACCGCGCACCACGTTCGGGCTCACTCTCTAACCCACGCACCGCATCACGCCATGCATCGTGGTTGTATTCAAGAACCGTATATTTAACCCCCAATTTTTCACAGTATTTTGTTTGCTCGGATAATCGTTTTTGATATTCGGCCTCGGGAAAAATATTTGGGTTATAAAATAAAACAATAAAATCGTCTATGTCAGCAAATTCGCCGTCTGCCAATTGTTTAATTGCGCCACATGAACATGGCGCACAGCATGACATTAAAACAAGTTTAATCTTCGTTGTCATTCTTCAAAATGAAACCTTCATAATCGTTTGTCATAATCATATTGATTCCTTTTGATTTATAGATTCAATATTAAGTTTATCATAAAACTATTTATATTCAACACCGGTTTTGGTGTCATTGCCTAAATCTATGATTTCATCGGCATTGGCGCCATGTCCAACCTCAACCTCGCTGCACATCATGCCATTGGATACAACGCCCGCAACGGCGCGTGCTGTAATTGGTTTCTTTTGTCCCGGCAGTATAACCCCAACCGGTGCCAAAACACCAACCATACCACACCGCACATTTGGCGCACCACAAACAATTTGTAATTTTTCACTTCCGTTATCAACCGTCAAAATATGCAACTTATCACTGTTTGGGTGATCCTGAATATCAACGATTTTTGCGGTTGTTAGATGTGGAACAGGTTTTTTGGGGACATATTTTTCAATCAATGTCGCCACCTTGTCATCATCAATTCGTTCAAACAGATTTTCAGGTGTTGTAAATTCTGTGCCATTTTCAATGCGGTGTTCGTATGTTGTTGTCCATGAATCATCATGCGCAACACCAAATATAGCACGCATTTTTTCGGCTGCATCTGGGATAAATGGTGCTGATATTCGTGCATATAAATCAATCAGTTGGAAACATTCGTTCAAAACCGCACCCGCAGATTTTAAATCGCCATCCTTGACCAATGCCCATGGGGCGTGTTCGGTCATATATTCGTTACCAATCGCCCACAGACCACGCAAGGCCGCCACAGATGCACGAATTTCGCATGCATCCAATGCGGTGGTTAATTCAGATAATTTTTCATTTATCTTGGTCGTTAATTCGGAATCTATATCTGCGCCATCTGGCACAATATTTCCAAAATTTTTGGCGGTCAGTTTGCAAACGCGTGAAACAAAATTTCCCAACATACCGTTCAGATCCTTATTAACGATATCTGCAAAACGTGCGATTGAAAAATCACTGTCGTCTGTTTCTGGGGCGGATGCCAACAGCGCGTAACGCCATGCGTCAGCGGGTGCATCTTGTAATGCCTGGTCCAAGAATATTCCGTTTCCAGTTGATTTAGAAATTTTTGCGCCTTCAAAATTCATAAAGTTAACGGCCTTTAACATATCAACCGTTTTCCAACCGTCGTTCATTGCTAATTCTTGCGCTGGGAAAAATACCGCATGGAAAGAAACATTATCCTTGCCCATAAATTGTGTGTAATGGCAATCATCATTTTTCCACCATGATTCCCAATCTTTGTTTGCCGCCTGGGATATAGAAACATAGCCCCATGGTGCATCAAACCAAACATAGAATACCTTATTTTCATACCCTGGTTTATTAACAGGTATTCCCCATTTCAAATCACGTGTAATTGGGTTGTCGTGCAGACCTTCATCCAGCCATTTGTTTGCAATTGCCAATGCTGTTTTTGGCCAACCCTGGCGTGAATCAATCCATTTGCGCAGTTTATCTTGCACCGCGCTAAGTTTAAAATACAGGTGTTTTGTTTCGCGCATTTCAACGGGTGATGATTCATCTGTTGCACTGTGTGGATTAATCAATTCAGCGGGTTCTAATGTCGCCGCACATTTGGAACATTCGTTGCCATACGCATGGTCATATCCACACTTTGGACATGTTCCAATAACGTATCTGTCCGCTAAAAATTTATTTTCTTTAACAGAGTACGGTTGTGCGGATGTTTTTTCAATAATCATACCCTGTTCGTCCAAACGCTTAAATAATTCATGAATTAATTTTTCGTGTTTTTCCGTATGTGTGCGTCCAAACAAATCAAACGATAAATTAAAATCAGATACAGATTTGATATGTTCCGCGCGGTATTTATTACAGTAATCTAATACAGGCATATTTTCCTTGGCTGCGCCAATTTCACTGGTCGTGCCATGTTCATCAGAACCACAAACATATAACACATCGCGTCCCATGGCGCGGCAAAACCGTGCATACAAATCAGATGGTAGCAAACATCCAATCAAATGCCCAATATGCAATTTATTGTTCACATACGGTAATGCAGATGTAATCAGATATTTTTTCGCCATAATATATACCTTTTAGAATTAACGATTTTATTATAAAGTAGAAATATCATAAATCAACAATTCTTATTTTGTCATTTGACTAAAATTGTTGAGAATTTGTATTAATGGTGTATCTAAGAACTGTAATGTTTTTTCTTTTATTTTGTGTGGAATGCCATAATATGCACCAGCCACAGATCCAGTAATCGCACCAATTGTATCACTGTCTCCACCAATTGAAACTGCATTTCGCACAGAATCTTCAAAATTATATGATTCAAAAAACGCTTCAAATGCCGCAGGAACGGTTTTTTGACACGATATATAGAATTTATAACTTGGACGAATATCGTTCAATGTAAAATCATTCTTGTAATAATTATTAAAAATATAATCTTTTATTTCTTGCATAGATTTGCCGTTTTTTGCCAGAAATATTGCGGATGCAACCGCTTCTGCACCCTTTATTCCTTCGGGGTGATTATGGGTCACACGGGTTACTTTATATGATAAATCTTTTGCTTGTTCAATTGTTTGGGCGATTGCACCACAGGGACTAATCCGCATGGCCGCCCCATTTCCCCAACTGTTATAAGGTTGTGGATTATCAGATAAAATCCATGATTTGAATTGTTGACCGTAACCTGTATAAAAATATGTTCTGCATAATTGTTGCATACTTTTTACGGCGTTTTGTGATAAATTGTCAAAGTTATTTGTTGATAGTTGAACTGCATTTGCGATTGCCAATGTCACAACTGTATCATCAGTAAAATGGCAATCCGGGTGAAATAAATCAAATTCTTTGGATTTTAGATTATTAAATTCAAATCTGGAACCTACTACATCCCCCGCGATTGCGCCAATCACTGTGTCGTTCATTGTTTCCCCCAGAAGAAATAATCTAAATTATATAGTGGTGGGTGGTATTGGGCTCGAACCAACGACCTCCACGATGTCAACGTGACGCTCTAGCCAACTGAGCTAACCACCCAAAACAGAACCGATTATATCAGACATTTTTCCATTTGCAATAATAAATCTGGGGTATCTTTAAATCAGCCAATATAAATATCCGCCATAGCATAATAACAAGATAACCCCTGCTATTCTGGATATTCGGCCCATACGCCCAAACAACAACATCCCCAACGTTGCAGCAGCCATAATTGCAAAACTGATTTCCAGATTTGCAGGGATTTGAATTGGCCTAAACAACGCAACAAAGCCCAATATAAAAAGCGCATTATAAATATTACTGCCCACAATATTGCCAAATGCGATTTCGTTGTGGTGTTGAATTGATGCAATTATAGATGTCGCAATTTCTGGCAATGACGTTCCAACTGCAATTACGGTTAGCCCGATAATTGTATCCGAAACCCCAAACATTGTTGCAATCGCAACTGATGAATTTACCAACCAACGTGCCCCGAGTAATGTCATTGCGATACCTAATATAGTTGTGCATATTGCATGCAATGTTGGACCTGTATACGCATCTTTATCTAGGGCCTGTGGTAATTCGCGTTCCTGGAAATAACTGTATGTTACGTATCCAATCAGGGTCGCGACCATTACTAATCCCATCCAGAAATTTATAATCCCCAATATTAAACAAAATGCCAACAGTAAACCGGACAGTGCTAAAAATATTCCATCCCTGCGGAATGATTTTTTATTAACCAATACCGGTGATATCGCCGCAGTTAACCCCAGTACCAGTAATATATTTACTATATTGGAACCAATAATATTGCCGACCGCTAATCCGGTTGCGGGTGGTGTTTGAAAAATGGCCATAAATGTCGTTATTAATTCAGGCGTTGATGTTCCAAATCCAACTAATACAATTCCGATTAATAAGGGTGATATTTTTAATTTTTGTGCAACACGAACGGCACCTTTGACCAGTATATCACCACCGAAACCAAGTAAAGCCAATCCTAAAACTAATTCCATCCATAACATATTATTCATACCTTAAACTATCAATAGGGTTTAATTTTGCCGCCTTGATTGCCGGGAAAACCCCGGATGACAAACCAACAACGACTGCAACAGATACGGATAATACAACGGGCCATATGCTAAATGGAACATTGTATCCCAGAACAAAACGACCAATTCCTTGTGACAAACCGATACCCAATATCAATCCCGCCATAGATCCGATAAATGAAATTAGTACAGATTCAGACAAAAATTGAATAATAATACTTTTTTCGCGTGCACCGATTGCCTTGCGTACACCAATTTCGCGTGTGCGTTCTGCAACGGATACCAGCATCATGTTCATAATACCAATAGACCCAACCAACAATGATACAGCGGCAATCGCAACCAATAATAGTTTAAGATATCCTGTGACGCTTTCCATTGTTTCCATAACCTGTTTCATATCGGTGATTTGGAAATCGTCATCGTCAGTATCTTTTAATTTGTGACGTTGACGCAAGATTGTTGTTATTTGATCAATTGCGATATTGTTATCTGCATCTTGGTACAGTTTTAACATAATTTGTGATACTGATTTTGGAAAGCGACTGCCCTGCAGACGTTTTTTTAACGTTGTAATTGGAATGATAACCATGTCATCCTGACTGCCCATCATAGAATCACCCTTGGCCTTCATAACACCAATGATTACAAATGGTGTGTTTTGGACACGGATAATTTCGCCAACCGCATTTTTAGACATACCTAATTCTTCCAGTGTGTCTGGCCCAATAACTGCATACGTTGATGCGTTTTTGACAGCGTTATCATCAAAAAATGTTCCATATTCCATTTCAACATTTTGCACAACTTGATATCCTGGATACGCACCAATCATTGATGTTGCCCAGTTTTTGTTTCCGTATACGACCTGAACGCCCGAAGTTTGCAGTGGTGTTACCGCCGCAACATCCGGCAAACGTGCTAAAAATTCAGCATCATCTGTGGTCAGTGTTTGTCTGTTTCCGGTGCGAATACCCGCCGATTGTGCAGCACCGGCACGAATAACAATGGTGTTTGTCCCCAGTGATGCAAACTTATCAGTGATTGTTTGTTGAACGGTTTCCCCAACGGCGACCATAATAACAACCGCCATAACACCGATGACTATGCCCAGTACAGTCAAAAACGAACGCATTTTATTTCCACTGATTGACAGCCAAGATTCTTTGATCATATCGTTTAATGTCATTTCTTACCCCTATGCTTTGGCATTAAATCAGATTCGTGTTTTGGTATTTTTCCGTCATAGGTTATGCGCCCATCATAGATATGAATCAATCGTTCAGAATACTGTGCAATATCAAATTCATGCGTAATCATCACGATTGTGATACCCAAATCTTTGTTCAATTTTTTAAAGAACTGTAAAATTTCGTTACCCATTTTACTGTCCAATGCACCAGTTGGTTCATCGGCCAGAATCAATTTAGGATCCCCCGCCAATGCGCGTGCGATTGCAACACGTTGCTTCATTCCACCCGATAGTTGTGTTGGCAGGTACGTTTCAAATCTTTCCAATCCAACCAATTTTAACATTTCGCGTGCACGCCTGATGCGTTCATCCATTGGTTTTCCGGCATACATCAACGGTAACATAACATTGTCCAATATACTGCGCTTTGGTAACAAATTAAAATTTTGAAAAACGAACCCTATATAATCATTACGCACAACCGCCAATTCATCAGGCGTCATCTGAGAGATATCTTTGCCATATAATTTATATGTCCCAGATGTAGCGGAATCCAATGCCCCAATGATATTCATGCATGTTGATTTCCCAGACCCAGATGGTCCCATAATTGATACAAATTCGCCCGGTTGCACATCAAATGTTATATCAAATAAAACCTGTTGAGTTCCACCAATTTCTAGCGGGAAACTTTTACAAATTTTATTCATAGAAATTATCGGCGTTGTTTTCATATTTTTTAGAACGGACGTCCACCCGGATGTCCCCCCTGACGCATGGTTGCGGTTTTGTTTGCAGATTTTTGACCAACACGTCCAATTATGATTTTATCACCTGCCTTAATTTCATCTGACACGATTTCTGTTTCTGTGGCGGTGACCAATCCCTTTTCGTACTTAATAAATACAATATTTCCATCACGTTCTATGGCCATATATTCGGTTGGTTTTTTATCGCCTGCATCATCAGTAATGTTTTCAAAGTTTTTTAACAAAAACGCTGCATTTTGTGTTTTCCAAGTGTTTTCAGATGCACTGACAATTATTGTGACAAATGCTGTCATACCTGGCATCAAACGCAGGTCTGCATTATCAACATCAATAACAACAGTATAAACAACAACGTTTGACGTTGTTGTTGGGGATAAACGCACCTGGCGAACAAAGCCAGAAAACGTATCTGTTGGATATGCATCAACTGTAAATGTGACTGCCATACCTTCCTTAATCATTCCGATATCGGCTTCGGATACGGCTGTTTCAATTTGCATCTTTGTTAAATCTTCGGCGATTTCAAACAGGTCTGGGGTTTGAAAAGATGCGGCAACGGTTTGTCCTTTGTCAACTTTACGTGAAATAACCGTTCCGTCAACCGGTGATGTAATTGTTGCGTATCCTAAATTAGTAACTGCACGATCATACGAATATTGGGCCTTCTTTACACTTTGCTGTGCTTGTTCATATTCAGTTTGTGATTGTTCCATTTCTGCGCGTGAAATAAATTCGTCAGCATATAACATTTTATCGCGTTCGTATTCTGCCTTTTTAAAATTCAGCTGTGATTGTGCAGAATCAAGTGATGCCTTGGCTTCATCCACAGATGATTGTAAAACAGACGGGTCAATTGTTAATAATTTGTCACCCTGCTTTACCACAGAATTATAATCAACATAAATCTCGTCAATTGTGCCGGATACTTGTGAACCAACATTAACTGTATTAACAGGCATAATTTCACCAGTTGCAGTAACTGTCTGTGACAGGTCGCCACGTGTAATATTTAGTGTAATCAGTGCACCCTTTTTATCACCACCACCAAATCCAAAGATTAAAAAATACAGACCAACTAAAACGACCAGGCCTAATGCGGACCACCACTTATGACGCCAAATCCATGCAAAAAATCGTCCAAATATTGATTTCTTTTTAACTGGATTTGGTGTTTCTGTAATAATTATTTTATTTGATTTTGCCATTATTCATCCCCAAGTTCAGATTTTATATCGCCAATTGCCAACGCGACTGCTGCGCGTTTAACATACAAATCATATTTCGCAGCATTGTTTTGTTGTTGCGCATTAACCAGTTCTGATTGTGCAGTTTGCCAATCCAACATTGTTGCACGTCCAACCTTGTACATACCTGATGTGACACGTTCTGATTCTGTTGCTGATTTCAACAGTGTTTCCGTCTGGCTTAGTACCGTGCGTGCGGTTTTATAATTTTGATATGCACTGAACACGTCCATCATCGCATTATTGGAAACATTACGTTCTGATTCCTTGGCGGCTTCATACGATGCAGCGGCACTGCGTGCAGAATAAAAATTTGAAAACCCGGTAAATATCGGCATAGAAATTGAAATTCCGATTGTTCCGTTTGGGGTGTCTGCTTCTGGTGCACCGATGCCTGTACGTGCGTGTTTATCCCAACCCATTGATGCCGATGCAGATATAGACGGCATAAACGTCAACAGTGACGAATTTCGGCGGTGCCATGCGGCATCTTTGTTTGCCGCTGCACGTAATAAATCAGGGCGTTTTTGTTGCGCAATTGATATCAATTCGTCAATGCTGTCACTTTCCGCATCAGATCCAAATGTTGATGGCATGTCCAAGATTTTTATATCTTGGTCTGCGGGGAACGACAGTTTTGTCAGCAGCGTTCCCTTGGCAATTTCGCGATTGTTTTTGGCACGTTCCAGTGATAATTCCGAACTGGCCAATGTTGTTTCTGATTTTAACACATCTGCCTTAGCAACGGCGCCGGCCTTGAATTTTTTAGATGCGGTTTCATTTGCGGTTTTTGCAACCTTTAATGCACTTTCGGCAGATTTTACATCTGCATCTGCGTTTAACAATTCATAATACGCGCCAATAACAGAATAAACATAATTTTGAACCGTTTCGTCATAATCAAATCCTGCTGCACGATACGTTGCAATTGATTGGTTCAAATCAGATAAGCGTTTTCCAAAATCAAACAGCAAATATGATGCGGATATAGATGGTCCACTGTGTGACCAATCATCAAAATCATCACGTTCATAAGACGTTGAAAAAGAATAACTAGCACGCACATTTGGCAAATAATTTGCGTAAGATTTATTTTTATTAAAGCGTTGTGCACGCAGATTTGCATATGCAGATGCGGTCTGTGGGTTGCGACAAAGCCCCAGTTCAACCACTTCCTGGATGCTTAACGATTGTTCTGGAACGGCGGTAATATTTGCACAATTATCAACCGCAAACGCAGACATAGGAATCAAGCCCAATAAAACAAATAATTTCCTCATATTACATTCCCTCATATTAACAATTAATTATAATAGAAAATACAACAAACGTCAAAGTAAAACAATTCTTATTTGGCCACTTAAAAAGTAAAATTTTTATGTTGAAATACCAAAAATTTTCCCTTATTATGCCAATACCAATACAGATGGCCAGGTGGCAGAGTGGTTATGCAGAGGACTGCAAATCCTTGGATGCCGGTTCGATTCCGACCCTGGCCTCCATCTTGATATGATAAATACTGTTGTCTTAACAAATTTCCGCAATCACAAAATGTCCCGTATAAAAACTAACGGGGCTAGGAATATTATCTTGGTTGGTCCAAATGGTGCGGGCAAGACCGCAATCTTGGAATCATTGTCAATGTTATCGGGCGATCGTGGCATGCGTGGCGCGGATATGGCGGATATTGCGCGATTTGATGGTGATGGGTCTTTTTCGGTGTATGCGAACATAAATGAAGATACAAATATATCCGTATATTTTAATTCTGGGGACAGTAATCGCCATGCAAAAAAGGAAGATGAAATAATACCACTATCGTCTTTATCACCAATGCTACCCATGGTATGGTTATCGCCACATGAAGATCGGTTATTTGTTGATTCTGTATCGGACAGGC
Source organism: Candidatus Enterousia scatequi (assembly GCA_018064405.1). GTDB lineage: Bacteria > Pseudomonadota > Alphaproteobacteria > Rs-D84 > Rs-D84 > Enterousia > Enterousia scatequi. The sequence continues at coordinate 9,865 of JAGHVG010000032.1, forward strand.
GTGCGTTTTTTGATCGCTTGGTTTGTGGGTTTGATTCGGCACATGCTGGGCGAAATGCGCGTTTGGCTAAATTATTATCAGAACGTGCAGGAATGCTAAAATCGGGGGCGGATGCACGTTTAATTGATATTATTGATGACAATATTGCAGCAACAGCCGTTTCTATATGTGACGGGCGGATAAAATATGCGGGTGAGATAAATTACTTTTTGAAAAATTATGCGATCTCATTAAACGGTATCGTTGAACAAATGCTTATATCCGGCCTGACCCCGGGTGATGCAGAACGCAAATACCGCGAATATTTACAGGGCGCGCGACAAATTATTGCCGATAAAATGGTTTTAGACGGTCCGCATAAATCTGATTTTGGGATGTTCAATAATGTGTTGGGGTTGCCTGTAAAACTAACCAGTACGGGTCAGCAAAAGATGGCATTGTTTGATTTAATACTGGCGCATGCGAAATTGATAAACGAACGCAAAAATAGTGGTGCAACTATTTTATTGGACGAAGCGGTTGCCCACTTGGACGATGATGCGCGCAAAACATTTTTTAGTGCAATTTCAGATACAAATGCCCAGGTATGGTATACCGGCATAGATGCAAATTTATTTAAGCACGCCAAAAACGCAATAATTGTTTCTTGCATAGATGGCACAATAAGTAATATAGTTACAAGCGATGGCGAAAATTGATTATCAATCTTTGTTGGATAATGCCTTAAAATCTGTGGTCAAGGATGCGCTGGTTCATGCGCAAATAAACGGCCTGGGTGATGGAACGCATTTTTTTATTACGTTCAAAACGCGGGATTCTGGGGTTGTGTTGCCGGATTTTCTGCGTATGCGATATCCTGATATTATGACGATTGTATTGCAGTATTCGTATAATAATCTGCACGTATCAGACCGGGAATTTGGTGTTCAATTAACATTTGATGGACGGCCATTTTTTATACGTGTCCCGTTTAGTGCATTGGTTGAATTTAAGGATCCGTCGGTTGATTTTATTTTGACATTTCATCCAAAGCAGGAATCAGTGGCGGCGGATAATGATATGGAATTACCACTGGATGAAAAGCCGGGAACGGTTCCTGATGATAAACGCGTTGTATCGCTTGACGAATTCAGAAAAAACAGAAAAATATAAAAAAGCACCGTTTGGTGTGTTTTTTTATGGTTGCGCAACTTTCAAAATATATACAAAAATCAAACAGTTAAATACAAAAAAGTGGTGCAAAAAAAACTAAGGTTTAAAATCAACCACTTTTTGCATAATTTTGCTGTTGTTTAAAAATTCGCTGTACGCCACAGTGGGTGTGCGTTTTCGCTGTTTTTATGGGTATTGCCTTTTGGGTGCCTGATGGGGTGGTGCAAAAACCTTGGTTTATGTACCATTATATTTGTGATACTTATTGGTTTTTTTGGTGGTGTATTTAGCGCAT
>JAGHVG010000025.1 GCA_018064405.1 Candidatus Enterousia scatequi
GTATTTCATATGTTTTAATTGTATCATATTTATGATAAAGTAAAAAGCATAATGATTACTGATGATATAAATTTTGATAATAACGTTCCGGATGGCGTTTGGATTGGGGCAGAATCTGATCCGCTGTTGTTGGCGTCTGGGGTGGAATTTGCGGTTGCGCAAGAACTAAAATTTGTATCTGTGATGCCGGGGGCGGTTGATGTGATTTGGCCGTGGCTGGAAAACAGAAATATTGATATTTATTCGCGGTTTTATATTGAGAATATGGATGGTGGTTTTTCTAAATTTGTGGTGGCGGCAACACATGCATTTAAACACGGTGCAAACGGTGCCCTGGTTTTTATGCGTCCATCGGATGTGGTGGGTTTTGCTGGCGGTGTTTTGCCGGTCAGGGAAGATTTGTTTTTTTATAGAAAATTGTTTATTGGGCTGGATATTTGTGCCGTTGATGCGTGTGATTGGGATGGGGTTTTTAGTGCGCTGGTTTCCGTACGTGCAGACGGTTTGTTTTTGGTGTATACGCATGAAAATGGTGATAAATCAGATTTTGTTGGACGTATTATGAATATGATTGATGCGTGGCATGATGATTATGTGGGTGAATTGTATATATCATTTGGGGCTAATTTTATGCGTATAGAACAGGTTTGTCGTTTAATGCAATATGAAAAACCGAATATTAAAATACATATCGTTGGAATGGCAAAGTAATTATGTGTGTAATATCATATATTTTGGGCTGGCTGTGCCGGCCTTGTTTTTTTGCTGATATCGTGTCTGTATTGTTTCGATATCTGGAATTGTCGCAGATAGGTCGGTATTTTTAACCTGGTCTATAATCCAGTCAAAATATTCCCAGTGGTCTGTACCGATAATGATTTTTCCGTTATCAGACAAATGCGTTGCCAACATGTTTAAAAATTCCGCAGACAACAGACGGCGTTTAACATGTCTTGCCTTGGGCCAAGGGTCAGGGTGCAATATCCAAACCTGGTTAAATTTTTGTTCTGATTCACGCAGCAGTATACGCACATCATCCGGCCAAATCAGAATATTTTTATATTCATTTAAAACATTGTTTTCTGAATCGGTAATCGCAGATAGCAGGGCGGCAACCCCGTTTTCAAACGGTTCTGCACCGATAATAGTGCAATCGGGATTGTTTGTTGCCAAATCACGCACGTGTTCACCGTTTCCAAAGCCAATTTCAAGGATACAATCGTCAAACAGTCCATGCTGTATTGGATTCAGCGTTGGTAATAGGTCACGAATAAGGGTCTGCTTTCGTGCGGACAGTTTTTTGCCATGCCTGCGACCAAATGTTCTTAGTTCTTGTTTTTCCATGATTTTAGTATAGAATGATAAAATTAAAAAACAAGGATTATAAAATGCGAACAGGATTATCAGCAGATTTAATTAAACGCATATTGGGTGATACCGCCAGATATACATTGGACGAATTGGAACAAAAATTTCCAGCGCGTAATTTGCCAGATGGTGCGTTTGTGACGCGTTTTGCCCCCAGTCCAACCGGGTTTATGCATTTGGGGGGACTCTATGGTGCATTGATTGATTATAAATTGGCATCCCAAACAAATGGTGTTTTTATGCTGCGTATAGAAGATACAGACACCAAGCGTGAGGTAAAAGAAGCCGTTGATGTTATTGTTGATTCAATGAATAGGTTTGGTTTGAAATATAATAATGTTCATGAATATGGGCCTTACTATCAATCGCAACGCAAGGATGTTTATCATTCTGTGGCGGCGGATTTGTTGGCACGTGGGTTGGCGTATCCATGTTTTTTGACGTCAGCGGAAATGGACGAAATTCGTAAAAATCAGACGGCGGCAGGATTTGCAACGGGGATATATGGCGAATTTGCACGCGACCGTGATTTGTCTGAAAATGAAATTATAGAACATTTAGACAAGGGTGAAATACCAACGATTCGTTTGTATTCAACCGGCAATCCAGATAAAAGAATTTTCTGCAAGGATGCGGTGCGTGGTTCAATATCATTCCCTGAAAATAACGAAGATATTGTTTTAATAAAATCAAATGATGGTTTGCCAACATATCATTTTGCACATTTGTGTGATGATCATTTTATGCGGACAACCCATGTTATTCGTGGCGAAGAATGGTTGTCATCTTTGCCATTACATGTTCAGATGTTTCGTATGATGGGCTGGACATCACCATTATATATTCATACATCTACAATTGATAAAATTGATGCAGAAACCGGAAAACAACGCAAGTTGTCTAAGCGTCATGACCCAGAGGCAAATGTTGCTTTTTTCCTGTCTGATGGGTGGCCAACGAATGCAGTGTTGGAATATTTAGGTAATATTGCGGCATCGGGATATGAAGAAGCAAAAAACAAAGGTGTGGTTAAAAATTTCTGGGAATACGAAATGAAGCCAAAGAAAATTCCAATGTCGGGTGCATTGTTTGATATGAAAAAATTGGAATGGTGGGCCAAGGAATATATTGGTGCATTGCCGGTGCCTGAATTGGTTGCAAATGTTATCCAATGGGCAAATGAATATGGTGATGATATAAATAAAAAGCAAATCGCAAATGTTGATTATCTGACACGTATTTTGTCTATTGAACGCGATAATCCAAAACGTGTGCGCAAGGATTTTATTACATGGAAACAAACACTGGCTGAGGTTGGATATTTCTGGGACGATTTGTTTGTGCCAAACACGGAATATGAATTTAATGCGGTTTTGTTGAATGATTTCATTACAACATTTGATATATCTGATGACAAAGATACATGGTGGAATAAGGTTGTAGAAATCGCATCCGCACGCGGTGTTAAAAACGGTGATGTCGCGATGAATCTGCGTGTTGCGCTGACGGGGCGGACAAATACACCAGACCTGTATTCTGTGATGCAGGTCATGGGCGAAAATATGGTCAAAAATAGAATAAAAAAGTCATGTTAAAATGAAAAAAACACATTCTGTTGTTCGCAAAAAACTAAAATATGTTAAACAGAATTCGCATGCAAAAACATTGTTGCGTGTTTTACAGGCAACAGGTCTCTTTCGTTGGGAACGTACCGCCACACATGCCGAAGATACGCTTAACATTTTAACACATGGTATTGGTATTGGATTGGCGATTGCAGGATTGTGCCTGTTGGTGGTGTTTGCGACACTGCGTCAAAATGTTTGGGCGATTGTTTCGTGTGCTATATTTGGATTGACAATGTTCACATTGTATTTTGGATCAACAATGTGTCATGCAACAATTGGTGACAAGAGTGAATGTTTTTTTGAAGTGTGGGATTCAATCGCGATTTACGCTTTGATTGCTGGTACATATACTCCGTTTTTATTGGTAAATTTGCGCGGTGGTTTGGGTTGGACAATGTTTGGGATATTGTGGGCAGTTGTTATTTTTGGATCAGTTATGAAATTAAAAAACCCGCGTCGTGAACCAAAGTGGATGGTTGCATTGTATATGGTTATGGGATGGGCGTTGGTTTGGATTTTACCGCCGATGATACGACATGTGTCGGCACGTGGAATGTGGTTTGTTTTGGCAGGTGCATTGTCTTATTCGTTTGGTGTGATTTTTTATCTGTGGCGAAAGATGAAATTTTCACACGCATTGTGGCATTTGTTTGTGATTGGTGGCAGTGTATGTTTTTTCTTTGCGGTTTTATTTGGCTGTATAATTGATTATGTGGGGTAAACATGCGTATATTGGGCATTGATCCGGGTTTATTACATACAGGTTGGGCGGTTATTGAATCGCAGGGTATGGCGCGCCATTATATTGCAAGTTCGGTTATCTTACCACCCAGGGATTTACCTTTGGCGGATAGATTGGCGTTTATATTCCGTCATGTTTCGGAATTGTGTGATAAATTTAATCCTGATGTGTGCAGTATTGAAATAACATTTTCCAATGTGAATCCGAAAACAACACTGATTTTGGGACATGCGCGTGCGGCAGCAATGGTTGCGGTGGCAAACAAGAATATCCCAATATTTGAATACGAACCGAATAAAATTAAAAAAGCATTAACTGGGGCAGGGCATGCCGACAAAGATCAAATTAGTAAAATGGTGCGTGTGTTGTTGCCTGTGGCGCAACCAAAAACTGCGGACGAAAGTGACGCGATTGCAATCGCACTAACCCATGCCAATATGGCGCATTTTGCACAATAATTATTTCACTTTTATTTTTACCGTTTTTATGATAAAATTTTTACTACAAGAGAGAATATGAAATTTCTGCAGCGATTTTTGTCGGGTCTGTTTTTTGTGTTGCCATGTTTTGCCATGGCGGATGCGCCCGTTGCCACAACCGCAGGCAGTAATCTGACCGCATTCAAAAGCAATAATTCGTTGTCTAATAATAATTGGGCAATACTGACAAATCCGCGGACAACGGCGGGTGGGACGTCTGGTGCTGGGGCAACTCAGGTGGCGGCTGATTTTGGAAATTGTAATTCTGTGATTTTACGTTGTGCGCAGCCAAAATGTTCGGGAACTGGTTGCGCGGATACATCGGTGGCGACAATGATTGTTCGGGGATGTGTTTCGGCAAATAAGGCGTGCGCAGAATATGATGCGGATGGCGAATTGACAAATTATGTTGTTGCACAGCTGGTTGCATCATCAACCGCCAAGGCAAATGACGCGGCGATTGCTGCACAAAATTCGGCGGCGGCAGCAGCAGCACAGCAAAATGCCCAGCAATTACAGCAGATGCAATATCAAATGCAACAAATGCAATCTGAAATGGCGGCACAAAATGCCCAAACTGTGTCGCAGTTGCAAAATGCACTGGCGGAACAAAAGCAATTAACCGCAGATGCCTTGGCGCGTGTCGCAGAACAGCAACAGCAATCTGTTCAGGTGGCGGTGCAACCGGCGGTGGAAACCACTGTGACTGGAACGCAACAGGCGGCGGTTGATAATGGTATTTCGGCCGATATACTGGTACGTCAGCAAATTAATGGTCAAATTTTATCTAATATTGAAAGTGCAGAGGTTGCATTAAAAACCCTGAAAGTGACAATGGAAAATGCGTTTGAATATGCGGGGTGTGACAAACAGGGGAACAATTGCACCGGTCCAAAACGGGTTAAGGTATTTAAAGAAAAGGCAATGGACTTTTTTGAACCATACGACAATGTTTATAATGAATTATATGATGCGTTGATAATGGCGCAATCGGTTGGTGTTGATATAAACGATATATATATGATGATGAACGATGCGTGTAATGTTTGGGGACAATATGCATGTGCGGATACTGATGCGCGGGGATATCGGGTTGCTACTTATGATACAGATAGTTGCAAAAATGGAACGTCGCGCAGATATGGAAATGTTCGTGGTAATTTAAGTTGTTATGATGGTCAGGTTGTTCCACCCGAAGATGACACACGTTGCACGTTGGTTAAACAATTAAATAATGCGGATGTAGATGATGATTTAAAATGGGATTTCCTGAACCCAGAAACTGGTATGGGGGGTAAAAATATTGTTAGGACGGGGTGTGCATCCGCGCGTTTGTCGGTATTGCCAGGGCGCAGAAATAGCAAGAAATCATCGGTGGATATTGAAACGTTGGAACGTTTGATTTTGCAGGATGCGCCAAGTACCAAATCTAAAAATAATACCGATACCACGTATTATACACAGTGGTGTGGGGTTGATGATGCAGAGGCCTTGGCCCGTTATGTCGCTGCAAAAACATTACCAACAAATAATGTTTGTGTACGCAAACCAACAGATACGCCAAGTGGGGGGGCAACGGGATCGTTCGGATCAATTGGGACGGGTAGTATCACTTCTGAATTTAGCAAGAGCTTAGATTCCATCTATAATCAGGCAAGTTCTGTTAAAACGAATACGGGTTCTGAATTGAGTAACCTTAATATAACCCCTAAACCAATTGGTTGTGATGGAAATTGGTTGGGTACTACTTGTGCTTGTAAACAGGGTAATTGGAACGGTTCTTTTTGTAAACAATGAAAATGATGAAACGGATTTTTGTTGGATTGTTTATGGTGATGTGTGTGTCGCCAGTGATTGCTGATAGTCATTGTGAAGATATTGATACATATCCGTATATATCGCATGAATTGGCATTATGTTCAACGCATGTGTATAATGCCAATAAAGATACAAATGATGGTATGAACGCAAACGACAGGGCGGATATGAATGAAATAATCGCGCTAAAAAGCACAATTATAACCCAGCAATTATATAAGCAATACGAATCGTTGGATAAATTAATCAAGAAGTTAAAAACACAATTGGAAAAGGCGGTGCTGACTGCGAATTTAGAGGCATCAGGTGCAACGAGTTCAAAATCAAGCACTGGGACAGATTCTGTGTCATTTTCATCAAACGATAGAAATGTTTTTATGGCTGGGGTTAAAAATTGTAATGCAGAGGCATCTGTATCCGCAGTGTTTAGTTGCCTGCAAGCAAACTATACAACAATTTACAATACGTCGGGTAATGGAACAAAAATAACCACAGAATTACGTAAACAATTAGCAAATGATTATAATCTTGCGTGTGATGTTACACCAAATACAGATGATAGCAAGGGAGAGAAATGTGAAAAGGATTATTTGTGTAAAAAAGCAACAAACATTTCATCCAGACAAAAATTTCAAACATGTTTAGATGATCTGATTATAAAAATACGAAATGCAAATAATGCGTTGGCGAATCAGAGTCAGCAACAGCAAATGATGAACAAGATGTTTGGTGTCAAATAATAATTGATTATCATAATCCCTGTTGCGGGTCAGGTCCGCAATTACAAAAAAAACGAAAAGTTTTTTGTAGAAATAAAATTATTTTCTAAATGTTATTTTTTCAATGGCATCGTACCCAAAATATTTGTTTATCTTTTGTATAATTTCATCACGCATATATGATAATTCCAATGTCATCGCAGGGTTCACCGGGCGCAGAACAATATTAAACTTTTTCTTGGGCGTTTGCTTGATTGCGACAATTTGTGCAACTGATGCAATTTTGTCACCCATTATATCGCCCCAACGCGCAGTTAAATCTGCATCGGATGCGCGGGTGCCAAATATCCGCAATAGACCGCCCAATGCACCCGATATGCTGACGGGTTTGGCACCACGCACGTCAATCTTACTTGCTGGGTTTGACATAGGTGTATTCCTTGGGCATTAAGATATACATTTCACCACTGCTGTGTTGACCATGCGCAAATTGATATGCTTCATCCCCAGAACCAAAGAATATATCGGCGCGGATCCAACCACGAATTGCGCTGCCGGTATCCTGGGCAATCATAAGGCGACGGAATTTGCGACCATCTGATAGGTTTGTGTTTACATATACCGGCAGACCAACCGTATAGATATGATCGTCAACAGCAATACTGCGAATCTTGGATAATGGTGTCCCCAGTTTCCCAATAACGTTCTTAGATTCTGATTCATTAAAATATATGTAGCGCGGGTTAGAATATATAACATCGCGTGCCAATGCCGGATTCTGTTTCAGGTGTTGCCATACAGCATCCGCACTGTATCCACCGGCTGGTTTTATTCCGCGACGTTTTAATTCACCACCAATAGATTTAAATGGCATATCGTTCGTTCCGGCAAAGTTCAATTTTACATGTGTGCCGTCATCCAATTTTAACATACCGCTGCCCTGAATTTGTATGTTTTGAACATCAACCATGTTTGCCCAATATAAAACGCGACCAATTTGTTTGTTCACGATTGTTTTCTTGTCAACGTTTTTGAAATTACGGCCATCGGTTGGTGGTGCCATTAATGGTTCGTTGCATGTTGCGGTGCGTGTCCGGCAGGCAGGAATTTCAGGCGAATAATATCCGGTATACGTTCCGCGTGTTTCACCGTTATCATTGTGCACTTTGTATGGTTGGAAATTTGATTCAAACCACGCACGAATGGTGGCAACGTTGGCACTAGCACTGGGCAACATGTTGCATTTTTCGTTTAATAATTCGCGGTCGGGAATTACGCGGCCGGTATATTGAATCTTAGCATTACAGGTGTTGCGAAACGCTTGAAGTGCATAACGAACGTCATCATCATACCAATCGGGCAGGGCACTGTATGATACGCGTTGCAAATTTGATGGAATTACAGAATCATCACCAATATGTGTCGGCGTTGATACGTCGCACCCGGTTAGTATAACCATAGCAAACATTACAGATGCAACCCAAGACATTCCAGCGCTTAAACGTATCAGCATTTTTAAAATCCCCCCTTGTAAAATATTTTTATAATGCTATATTATCATAAAACGATGCGGAAAAAAAGGAGCAATCGCATGTCTAAATTTAAAATTATTACACAGTTCTTGAAAGATATTTCGTTTGAAAGCCCAAATGTCCCAGATTTGTTCTTTAAACAGGATAATGGCCAGGGTAAAATTGAAATCAATATTGATATTCAAATTAAGGGTGCTGAAAATAACGTGTTTATGGTTGATTTAATTACCAGGGTCCATTCAAAATTGGAAAAGGACGATAAATCGATATTCTTGATTGAATCAACATATTCTGGATTGGTTCAAATGGAAGAAGAAAAAGACGAAGAAGCCAAAAAACGCACATTGTTGATTGATGTTCCGACGGCATTGTTCCCTGCGGTTCGTGCATTGGTTACACGTTTGACGTCTGAATCTGGATTCCCACCCTTTGCAATGCAGCCCGTTGATTTTGAAGCGATGTATGAACAAAAGAAATCACAGCAACCCGCAAATAATAAATAATATAAACGCCCGTTTGGGTGTTTTTTTTACAAATTAATTTTTATTTTATGATATAATACTCCCACAGGGGAGAATTTTTTCGTGGCCAGAGATAAGTATTTATATATTCGTGATAACGTTAATGGTTTTTCGTTTTCTAATCTAGGGTTGTTTACTGGATTTGGTGATGGTGTTTATAATGCAGTATATTCGCTGGTCATTTTAAGTATCTTTACTGGGATTGTCGGTGCATCTATGGCATCAGCGGTGGTTGGTGTGTATGTTGGTGTGTATTCTGTGTTCTGTATGTTTATATCATTATTTTCAAATCAGTTGTTACGCTGGTTTTCTAAGGCAAAGTTGTTATATATGGCAATGCTGTTTGTTGCAATTTGCTATGCGATGATGAGTTTGTCTATCAAACCGACAACGTTTATTGCGCTGGATTATACGTCTGGGATTGGATCAACAATGGTGGGAATTTTAATTCCATTATTTATGGCTGATTTTGCAGATAAAGCGGGGGGTATGGCACGTCTTAACGCGCGGTATCATTTGTGGGCAAATATTGGGGCGGTTGCGGCACCACTGGTTGCGACGGCAATACTGACCCGATTCGGCGATAATAGGTTACCGTTTATGGCATCTGCCTTGGTGTATTTTGCTGGGCTAATGTTTTTTAAAAATTTCGGAATTGTTCAGCAGGAAAAAGTAATTAATCGGGTTAGCCCTAAACGGACACTGCGGGGATTATGGTTAAATGCGTTGGCGTTTTTTAGGCATGAAAATATGGGGCGCGCGTATTTTGTGAATTTCGGATATTATGCGTTGCGGTCACTGCGATTGCTATATGTGCCAATTATGGTCATAGAACGTGGGTTTAGTGCTGAAACGTTGGGGTGGGTGTTAACGATTGGTATTCTGCCGTATATAATATTGGACTTATTTATCGGAAAATTAGTTAAAAAATTCGGTAGTAAGATGTTTATGACAATCGGACTGGTTTCGTTTGCAATACTTGCCGGATGTGCCACGTTCGCAACGGGAAATTGGCTGCTCGTGATATTTGTTTTGTGGCAAATATCGGGCGCGTGTATGGAACCGGTGCATGATTTGATGTTCTTTGATAATACAAAAAAGACAGAACAATCGCGCTTTTATGGTATCTTTCGGACTAGTGTTAATTTCCCCAGTGTTATAACCCCAATTGTCGGTGGCTTGGTTATTGCGTCAATGGGCGCAACAGCGGCGGTTTGGTACGTTTGTGTGGCGATTGGTTTGTTCACAGCAGCCGTTTTATGGGCGCCACGGCGATAATTTATCGTGCTTGCGTTTTTAGGTTTTTCTGTGTATATTTCCTGTGTAAATTAATAAAGGGGAAACGGTTATGGCAAAGAAAGATGTGGTGTCGGCGGCGCCAGCTAAGAATCCTGCGTTGGAATCTGCATTGGCACAAATTCAAAAGCAATTCGGCAAAGAAGCAATCATGAAAATGGGCGATGGATCGCAACAGAATATAGAGGCGATTTCGTCTGGTTCATTGGGGTTGGATATTGCACTTGGAATAGGGGGCTATCCACGTGGCCGTATTGTTGAAATATATGGACCGGAAAGTTCAGGAAAAACAACACTCGCCCTGCATGCAGTGGCAGAAGCACAAAAGAAAGGTGGAACGTGCGCGTATATTGATGCGGAAAATGCGTTGGACCCCAGTTATGCAAAAAAATTAGGTGTTAATGTTTCAGAACTAATTATTTCACAACCCGATTCTGGTGAACAGGCGTTGGAAATCGCAGATACGCTGATTAAATCGGGGGCGGTTGATGTCGTGGTGGTTGATTCGGTCGCTGCCCTGGTACCCAAGGCAGAATTAGAGGGGAATATTGGTGATACATATATGGGAACAACCGCACGTTTGATGTCACAATCATTGAAAAAACTGGCAGGTAGTGTTTCACGCACAAATACATTATTAATCTTTATCAATCAGATACGTATGAAAATTGGCGTTATGTTCGGGAACCCTGAAACAACATCTGGGGGAAATGCGTTAAAGTTCTATGCTTCGGTTCGTTTGGATATTCGCAGAACTGGTGCAATCAAAGATAAAGAAAACGTTGTTGGTAATGAAACACGTGTCAAGGTTGTTAAGAATAAGGTTGCACCACCATTCCGCACAGTTGATTTCAAAATTATGTATGGCGAAGGTATTTCACGTGTTAGTGAAATTCTGGATATGGGTGTTAAATATAACATTATTGAAAAAGCAGGCAGTTTCTATTCATACAATAATGAAAGAATAGGTCAGGGCGAATTGAATGCACGTAATTGGATCAAGGATCACCCAGATGTTCAACAGGAATTGCTGGATAAGATTATGGCACAATCTAGTGGAATCGCCGAAGAAATGACAACGGGTCCAATGGATGATGCTGAAGATTCTGAATAATAGGGGTAACAAATGACTTTGGCGCGAGCGTTTGCCGTATCACAGGTTGTTTTATGTGGACATATATTTAATCCGTTTTGGCGTAGTCGCGTTGCGCGTCGTAAGATCAGAACAGACAGGTCTGCTAAGATAATAACGCGGTATTTTAAACGTTATTTGCCCGCCGTTGATTCTGTCCCGGAACAGCGGGTTGTTAAAGACGATACAAACGATAAAATATTCACCTTGTGGTTGCAAGGTGAAGAAAGTGCACCTGCGCTGGTTAAGGCATGTTATCGCAGCGTTCGCCGTCATTGTCATCAGGAATTGATAGTTTTGGATGCAAAAACTGTTTTTGATTATATTGAATTGCCGGCGGAAATTGTTCAGAAATACCGTGATGGTAAAATCGGACATGCACATTTTGCAGATATTTGCAGGGTTGAATTGTTGTATCGTTACGGCGGTTATTGGCTGGATTCAACATGCTTTGTGACTGCGCCGATTCCGGATTGGATTGAACAGCAAGATTTCTTTGTGTATCTGACTGGGGACAATTATAACATAGGTGGCAGCCCATATAGTTTTATGCAAAATTGCTTTATTCGTGCACGTAAGGGGGCATATTTACTGGCGGCATGGCGTGCAATGATTTTGGATTATTGGATGCATGAAAATCATACGTTTGATTACTTTATGCATCAGTTGTTATTTAAAACGCTGGTCACAAATAATGCAATAGCCAAAAAATATTTTGATAAAATGCCACATGTTGCCCAGGATCCAACACATGTTCTGTGGTGGGAGTATCGTGATAAACCGTTTGATAAAAATATTTTTGATAAATTAACGGCGGATGCGTTTTTCCAAAAAACAACATATCGTGGAACCGAACATCCGATTCCGAATAGTTTTGCAGACGTTATGATAAATAAAATGTAATTTTAGGGGTTGTGTATGGTCGCACCAAAAATTTCAATAATTATTCCGATGTATAACGTTGAACGGTATTTGCGGCGTTGTTTAGATTCTGTTAAAAATCAGACGTTTACAGATTGGACCGCAATATGTGTTGATGATGGCAGCCCCGATAAATCTGGCGAAATAGCCAAGGAATACGCAAAGCACGATAAACGTTTTATTGTGGTTAGCAAGGAAAACGGCGGTTTATCAGATGCGCGTAATTTTGGTCTGCCGTATGCCAAGGGTAAATACATAATGTATCTGGATAGTGATGATTTTATCCATCCGCAGACAATGGAAATTGCTTATGCATTGGCAGACAAAAACAAATCAGATGTTGTGTCATTTACGTATGACCGGGTTTATCGTCCACGATTAATGATACGCCATGTTTTGTACTTAGATACTGATAATGTTGTCCCGTATGGCGCATCAAAAAAATATAATATTAATAAACTGAAAACACTGACAACAGATGACGTTTTTGAATATGCAACAGAACAGACACATAATGTTGGAAATAAAAAACGCAAATGGTTAATTAAACACTGTCAGGTATGGAAAAATATGTATCGGCGTGATTTGATTGCGGATACATCCTTTATTAAGGGGATATTGTTTGAAGATTTCCCATGGTGGTCAGCGATAATGCTTAAAAATCCACGTGTTACAATTGCACCACTTCCGTTATATTATTATGTGCCCAATTTTGGTGGAATTGTACTGTCTGCGAAGCAATTACGGATAATGCGCAGTTTGTGCACAGGTATTAAAACGTCATATAAATTGTATTCTGAAAAAGCATCTGAATATCAGATGAAAATGTGGTCTGAAAATTTTATGTGGTGGTTTATAAATTGGGCGTTTAGAAAAGTTAAATATTTATCTGATGTTACAGATTTGAATGTTGCACGCCAAGAATTTAAAGAAATGATAGATATGGGGATATTTGATACGGTTCCGAATCGTTGGTGTGGTTTAGCAAATGAAATTTTACGCTTTGTAAACGAACATTAATTTTATATCCCTGATTTTTTGAATCGTTCAGGAATTTTTACAACCCAATTTAGCCCGAACATTGCAGGTTTTCGCAGTGCGTATATTGGTCGCAGATAGGTTTGTAATATCCGTGCAATCTTTAACCATTTTTCAGATTTTGTTTGTTTGCTTGTAATTGTGTTTATCGTTCCATTTCCACGGCGTTTAAGGTGATTTACCCAATCGGGACCACGTTTTTGTGCTTTGGCAATAAGCATATTCATATCAACAGCCCCAAAATGCAGTAAATATAAATTTTTATCTATATGAAAATTATGATGCTTTATACTGTGAAATCCGCTGCCCCAAAATACGGGTTTGTTTATGATAACTGGCTTTGTGTATCGTGTAGAGAGCAGGGCGTATTCGCGTTGTTCTAGTAATGGTGCATCTGTATCTAATTTGGGTTCGGTATTAATATTTTGTCCGACATCTAGTCCCAGACCAGACAACGATTTGTTAATTTTTTTATTTGATAAATATTCAGCTAAGGTTTGATTGATTTTTGGATCAACAATTATAAATTCGTCTGTGTCACAACCGATTACAATGTCGTAAGTTTTTAATAATTTATGGGCCAATTTATTCAGTTTTCCAATTCTATATTTGTCGCCCGCAACGCGTGACATGTCGCTATGCGGCAATTTTGTAATAGTTGCTTTGCCGGCGTTTTTAGGTTTTTTTTGGTCTAGACCATCAAGAATGATATACAAGTTTTTAGTACCAAAGTTTTTACCATAATATGCAATCCAGCGACGTAAAAAGAATTCATCGCCCCGCACCATTGTGATTACTGCGATTTTTTTTGTTTTCATATTTTGCCGTTTGTTAGTTTGTTAAATGCGTATGTTATGTTTCTGTAGAAAATCTTTACCGGGTTATTTGTTAATAACCAATCTATATGTTTTTTGCCATATACGCGGTTTGCACTGTATAAAATAACATCACGCGCATTTGTTCGGTTTAATATATATCCAATTTGACGGCCTAATGCACCATTGTGACGTGTAAATGCAGACTTTTTTATAAAAGGACATCCTTTTTGAAATAGCTTTTTTGCGCGATTGTATGTGTCGCGTCCGTGAACAGTTATCAGACAACGCCAAGATACATTATGTTTTAATAATAAATCTGTAAAACCATTTTCGTATGCAATTGTTACGTTTTCTTTTGAATTCTGTTTTTGAACACCGATAATAAAATTATAAAACCATTTCGTTTGTGCAACAGATGTGCGCATTCCGATAAACCACGATTCTATAGGAGCGTAAATTCTGTGTTTGCTTTTTACTATACCAAATACATCGGTATGAAAAGATTCTAATTTTTCGATTGTCTGTTTCAAATCAAGCAAAGGCCCATATACAGAATCATTAACCATGTAAATATAATCATAGTTCTGTAATAGATTGTTTTTGTCTGCGTATAAATATGCGCGTTTATACGATCCAAAGTCATATTCCATATGCCGTTTCCCAGCCTGATAAATAGTATATGGTTTAATTTTGTCTAATTCTTGGTCTGCAAAGTCCGAATCGCCAACAAAAATAACGTCGCCAAGCCCCGATAAAGCCCGAATATAATACACCAACGCGTCATCAATAATGGCGTTTTTATCGTATCCAGCAAATAAGAACAATCGTTTTGACATTTTATGCTTCTTTACCTATAATTTAAGCAGAAATAAAAGTATTTTTCAATAAAGGAAATGGAATATGGTTAAACCAAAGATTTCTATTATTATACCGATTTATAACGTTGAAAAATATATTCGCCGCTGTTTAGATTCGGTATTAAATCAAACATTTCAAAAGTGGATAGCAATTTGTGTTGATGATGGCTCACCCGACAATTCTGGTAAAATTGCCGATGAATATGCTAAACGCGATAATCGTTTTATTGTTATTCATCAAAAAAATGGTGGGGCATCCGTTGCACGTAATACCGCAATGCAATACGTAAAAACAAAATATGTTATGTATTTGGACAGTGATGATTTTATACACCCACAAACAATGGAAATTGTATATAATTTGGCGCAACAAAACAGTGTTGATATTGTATCATTTGAATATAAAAATGTGGAACCTGATATAAAAATAGATTCTTTTCCAAATTATTCGGTATTAAAAAATTATAAAAAACGTAAATTACAATTTTGTGTTACCGAAAACGAACACAAACACAGTTTGTTTAAAAATAAATGGCTTAAACATTGTTGTCCTGTAAGGAATTTATACAAAACATCTTTAATAAAAGATATTCCTTTTATATATGGTATAATGTTAGAAGATTTTCCATGGTGGAATCATATTGTATCAAAAAATCCAATTGTTATAAAAACAGATTTTCTATTTTATTATTATGTTAATAACAGCGATTCTGTTACTAATGTTACAAGCAATTTGCGAGTTGTAAAAAGTTTATCTGTTGGTATAAAATATGTTTTTGATTTATATAAAAATAAAAAAACGGCGGAATACAAATATATATCACGTGAAATGTTATGGCCGTTTATTGTTCGTATGTATCAATACGCACAAAAAATCACAGATAACACAGAAAGACAACAAGCGGCAAATTATATGCGTTCTTTACGGGATAATGGTGTTTTTGATTATATCCCTGATATGCATGCACGCAGATATAAACGCAGAATCTTAAAATATATTGGACAAAACAATGAATAAAATAGCACCATATAGGAAATTTATTGCATCTTTGTTAACATTTTGGATACCAATAAAAAAATATCGTCGTGCTTTGCGTGGAATATTTATGATAGGTGTATTTAATTATTTACATATTGTAAAGCAAGACAAAGTATATAAATTCAAAAATACATTATCCATTGGCGCAATTATGAAAGACGAAGGCCCGTATTTAAAAGAATGGCTTGATTTTCATATATTGGTTGGTGTAGATAAATTTTATTTATATGATAACGGTTCCACGGATAATACCGTAGATATATTGGCGCCATATATTGAACGTGGTGTTGTTGAATATACAAACTTCCCTGGAAAAACTATGCAATTGTTGGCATATATCGATTGTATAAACAAGCATAAAACAGATACCCGATGGATTGCTTTAATAGATTTGGATGAATTTATTGTTCCCGTCCAACACAAAACAATACCAGAGTTTTTATATACGCTTCCTTTGAATTTTGCACAATTGGTTATTGCTTGGATTATTTATGGCTCATCTGGACACAAAACAAAGCCAGATGGGTTAGTAATTGAAAATTTTAAATATCATGCAAAAAAATCATGGGGAATAAAATCTATAATAAATCCACGTCTTGTTATAGAAATGACGAATCCACATGCGAATTTAGTGGCGGGTTCAACAATAGATGAAACGGGAAAACGGCGTGGAAAAATAGACCAAGATAAAAATCCACCAACATGTAATAAAGTTCGTATAAACCATTATGTCACAAAATCGTATGAAGAAATGATGAAACGTTGCGCAAAAGGAGATGCTTGTGAAAAAGATTTAAATAATTCTGGTAAAACTAATGCACAAAGAAGATTTGAGTTTCATGATAAAAACGATGTTTTTGATACTATCATGGATAAATATATAAACAAAATAAAAAAGATGTAATAATATGC
>JAGHVG010000034.1 GCA_018064405.1 Candidatus Enterousia scatequi
TAATTTTACCATCTGATAAAATTGCAACGGTGCTGGGCGCGCCACCCATTTTTTCAAATGCGTTATCAATAATAATTATGTTTGGAAATTGTTTCTTTAATTCAGAAACCGATGATAATGGGGGCATTCCCGAAATATTCGCAGATGTTGTTGCCAAACAATGCCCATCAATTACCGCACACAATTCGGCGAACGGTTTGTAATTCGGAATACGAACGCCACCAAATGACATTGTATTTGTATCCTCAACTGGAATACCAATCGTTAATGCACCCGGCCAAAATTTTTTTGCCAAATCAAATGCGGATACCGGATAATTTTTCATATATGGTTTTATATGTTCCAATGCATCAGACATTATAATAAGGTGCTTTTCATGTGGACGTTGTTTTATTTCAAACAAAGCATCTGCCCCGCGTTTGTTTGGTAGCGCGCCTAATCCCCAAACTGTATCGGTTGGAAAAGCAATAACACCACCGCGCATCAGGTGTTCATTTAATTGTTTTATAAATTCAGAATCATTTAAATTTGTCATGCACACAAATTTAGAACTTATATTTCTATATGCAAGAATATTTTTGCACATTGACCGATAATCAGTGCTATAACGGATACAATTGTGCATATTACTAACATTTCAATAAATTTACGCATAAAAGGACGATGACGGCTTAGGCCGATGAATGCATTAAATCCGAATATGATTAAAATGCCGACAATAATTGTTGATATAAATGCTAAATCAAGATTTTTAAATATAACAAACGGCAATAATAAAAGTGCAGATGTCAACATATAAGCAAACCCAGTATAAAGTGCGGTTCTGGGTGCCATTGGGTCGTTGTTTGTTTTTGATGCCATATAGTTCGCGGCCGTCATAGATAATGCCGCAACCACAGATGTTATAATACCAGTTAATAAAATTAGTCGTCTGTTTGTTAGTGCAAATGTTAGACCCGCAATAGTTCCAACGAGTGACACCAACGCATCATGCATTCCTAAAATCATTGCACCATAATTATCAAATCTTTTTTTCATAGCATAAAGTGTATCATAAAACTGTTATATCTGCGCTGGGAATGAAATCGGAATAAAAATAATTTTTTGCTTGCATTTTATATGCTTTTGCCCCACAATCTCTGCGCTTTATTAAAGGAGATATTATGAGCGAAAAATGGGTCTATAAATTCGGTAATGGTGCCGCCGAAGGCCGCGCAGATATGCGAAATCTGTTGGGTGGTAAGGGTGCTAATTTAGCAGAAATGAATTTAGTTGGTTTGCCTGTTCCTGCGGGATTTACGGTCACAACTTATGTTTGTAGATATTATTATTTAAATGGTCAAACATATCCGTCTGACTTGATGGACCTGGTGCGTGATGGTATTTCACACATTGAATCTATTATGGGCAAAAAATTTGCAGATATGGAAAATCCATTGTTGGTATCTGTTCGTTCTGGGGCACGTGTTTCTATGCCGGGTATGATGGATACAGTTTTGAATTTGGGTTTGAATGATGAAACAGTAAAAGCGTTGGCAAAAATTTCAGGTTCTGAACGTTTTGCGTATGATTCCTATCGTCGTTTTATCATGATGTTCAGTGATGTTGTGTTGGGCGCAGATATTGATTTGTTTGAACACACATTGGAACGCATGAAGGATGACAAGGGGTATAAGGTTGACACTGAATTGACCGCTGATGATTTGAAACAATTGGTTGAACAATTCAAGGAAATCGGTGTTAAAATCGGTAAGGTATTCCCCCAGGATCCATGGGAACAACTGAAACTGGGTATTGGTGCAGTGTTCGGTTCATGGATGTCTAAAAAGGCAATTACATATCGTAAATTAAATAATATTCCTGGCGATTGGGGAACGGCTGTGAATGTCCAGGCAATGGTGTTTGGTAATTCCGGTGATGATTCTGCAACGGGTGTATGTTTTAGCCGCGATCCTGCAACAGGTGAAAATAAATTTTATGGCGAATTTTTGATTAATGCCCAGGGTGAAGACGTCGTTGCGGGTATTCGTACACCACAGCCGATGGCCAAGGATGGTTCTGGTCGTGTATCACTCGAAGAAGCAATGCCAGAAGTATATGCCCAGTTGGTTGATGTCCGTAATAAATTGGAACAGCATTACAAAGATATGCAAGATATGGAATTCACCATTGAACACAAAAAATTGTGGATGTTGCAGTGCCGTAACGGTAAACGTACTGCGGCGGCGGCTGTTCGTATGGCGGTTGAAATGGTGGCGGAAGGTTTACTGACCAAGGAAGAAGCGATTTTGCGCGTTGGTGCAGACCAGTTGAATCACCTATTGCATCCAATGTTGGATCCGAAAGCGGACAAGAAAGTAATCGCAAATGGTTTGCCTGCCTCCCCAGGGGCAGCCGTTGGCCAAGCCGTATTTAATGCCGAAGATGCTGAAAAATGGCGTGCTGAGGGTAAAAAGGTTATGTTGATTCGTATTGAAACATCACCAGAAGATATTGCCGGTATGAACGCAGCCCAGGGTGTTATTACTGCACGTGGTGGAATGACATCACACGCAGCGGTGGTTGCACGTGGTATGGGAACGCCATGCGTATCTGGGTCACCTGATATCAAGATTGATTATGAAACAAAAACATTAAAAACAACATCGGGCATAGTTATTCACGAAGGTGATTGGATTTCAATTGACGGTGCCAAGGGCGAAATTATTGAAGGTGCGGTTCCAACAGTATCTGTGGAATTGACTGGTAATTTCGGAACCTTGATGCAATGGGTTGATGAAATCAAAGATTTGAAAGTTAAGGCAAATGCTGAAACACCAAAAGATGCAAAACAAGCACGTGATTTTGGTGCCGAAGGTATCGGTTTGGTTCGTACAGAACACATGTTCTTTGATCCAGCACGTATCCAGGACTTGCGTGAAATGATTTTGGCAGATGATGAAGCGGGGCGTCGTGCGGCATTGGCAAAATTATTGCCTTATCAACAGAATGACATGGTTGAACTGTTCAAAATTATGGACGGTCTGCCGGTCACAATTCGTTTGATTGATCCGCCACTACATGAATTCTTGCCACACACAGATGAAGAAATAGAAGCATTGTCAAAACATATTGGTAAATCTGTTGAATTCATCAAGGCGCGCAGTGAAGCATTACGTGAACAGAATCCAATGTTGGGTCATCGTGGTTGCAGATTGGCAATTACATATCCTGAAATTTGCGAAATGCAAACACGTGCGATTTTGTCTGCGGCATTGGAATGTCAAAAGACCGGTGTTCGCGTATTTCCTGAGATTGAGGTTCCATTGGTTGGTTCCAAGAAAGAAGTGGATATCGTCAAGGCGGTTATTGATTCAACCGCGTCTGCGTTGTTCGCAGAAACAGGTGAAAGTGTTGAATACACTGTGGGTTCAATGATTGAATTGCCACGTGCAGCGTTACTTGCAAATGAAATCGCGGAAAGTTGTGAGTTCTTTGAATTTGGAACAAACGATTTGACACAAACAACATTGGGGATGTCACGTGATGATACTGGTAAAATTTTGGAAGAATATCGCGCACGTGGTGTATATGTTGCGGATCCATTTGCATCGGTTGATAAATTGGGTGTTGGCCTGTTGATTAAGGATGCGGTTGCCAAGGCCCGTGCAACCAAGGGTGATAAAATTCATCTAGGGGTATGCGGTGAACATGGTGGTGATCCTGACTCTATTGAATTCTTCCACCAGGTCGGATTTAATTCCGTGTCATGCAGTCCGTTCCGCGTGCCAATCGCACGTTTAGCGGCAGCACAGGCGGCGGTTAAATTCCCACGTAAAAAATAAAAAAACAAAAACGCATCTTTGGATGCGTTTTTTACTATTTACAAAGTATCGCTAAAATATTATAATATAAGTAATTATATGACACACAGTGCCGGTGTTGTGTCGCGAAAGTGCGGGGGTATCTGGGCTTTCAGAAAGGATAGGAGAGTTTTTATGAAAAAACGTGACATTATTGATTTGGGTAAAAACGCAATGGGAACAGTGTTCCTGATTGCTGCTGCGTTTTTTATGTGTTCAACATTTTTGTCTATCAAGACGGTGTTTGCCGATCCAATCGCGCCTCAGGTGCCATCGGTTAATCCTGTGGCCCAGTCGCCACGTGAATCTGGGCGAACAACCGGAAGTGTTGCCAGAACGACAACATCCAGGGGTGGTGTATCACGTGCAAATGCGTCACGTAGTGTATCAAGTCGCGGAAATTTATCCACTATAAACAGCAGATCACGCGGGGTTAGCAGTCGTAATATTTCGCGCAGTGTTTCGCCACGCGCGGTATCAACATCCAGAAATGTTGTTTCGCGCAGTGGAAATGTTGCGCGGGTCGGACTTACGGGAAATGCTATGCGTGCAACATCTGCGACGACAACTTATTCTGTATTGTCCAGTAAATTATACACGGGAAATTATTCAAATATTATTGATTCTACAACTGGTTTGATTTCTGCAGATGCGTATAGCACATGCTTGGAAAGTTACTATACATGTATGGATGAAATTTGCACTGCGCGTAGTGACACCAAGGGTCGCTGCTCGTGCGCGGGTCGTGCG
>JAGHVG010000015.1 GCA_018064405.1 Candidatus Enterousia scatequi
CCCTGTGTCGCGCGCTTCGCTTGCGTATCCTGCGCTATGCTTCGGATTCATTGCGAGCAATGCGAGCGACACAGGTAAAACATACGCATCATAAAAAAACACCGCCCAATCGGGCGGTGTTGTTGATTTTTGGTGCGGGTGTGAAGGTTTTTTCTCGGCAGTTTGTGTCTGTGGGGCATTCGTTAGCGTTTAAATTGCGCGTTGCTTGTTTTCACCTACTCATTGTGAACCTACAACAACTTCGTTGTATAGGATTCGAACCGAACGACACGGGATAAAATTAAAACCGACATACAGTCGGTTTGAATTTTATGGCGGAGCGTGTAGGATTTGAACCTACGGACCGCATTACTACGGTCACGGATTAGCAATCCGCTGCATTAACCCCTCTGCCAACGCTCCAAGTGGTTGGTATTATACAGAAACGCATTTTTAATTGCAAGCAAGAAAAAAATGAATTTGAATTGACCTTTTGGTGTTTTTTTTGCTAGATTTAGATCAAAGATTAATTTGGGAGATTAAGAATTATGCCAACAGATATAAAAAAGCGTCTATTGTTAATTGCTAGTCAAAACGCTAAGGGTTGCACCGCGGCCAAAATAAAAAAGTTAAATAAAAAAATATCTGATCTTCAAAAACAGGCCGATAAAATACAATCAGATTTATTCCTTAACCGTTCTGCGCTTGAATTTTGCGAATTGAAAAAACGCGGTTTTTCAGATGCAAAAATCAAATCTTTCGCAACCCAAGATGCAAAATTGTGTTCAGATGCACAAACTTTCATAAAGGATAACGCCAATTTAGTGAAGCGTTTTTTTGGTTATCACCTGAACCTTATACCAGAATCTGCTGCAGTAAAATATATGCGCTATTTGGAAACGAAAATTCGTTCTGTGGATAATTGCGGTGACACATATGAAGACGGTTTTTTCCATTTAACGTGCAAACACCAAGAACAAAAGATTCTTGATTTGCTGTATGAACATTTTGGTATTTCACATGCTGACGGTGCATGGGGGTATTTGACATCTGGGGGGTCTGAAAGCAATCGGTGGGGTATTGAAAATGGTGTGCAAATGTTAAATGGCGGACGCGTATATTTTTCGGCTGGCGCCCATTACAGTGTTCCCAAGGCTGTTCAACTGGGGCCAATGGCCAATGCAAAGCAGGTGGCGGTTATTCCGCACACTGTTATTGAAACAGAAAAAGATTCTGAAAAAATAAATGTTGATTCCCTTATCAGTGCAGTAAGTAAAAATTGGCGTGAAAAGCACGAACCAGCGGTTATATTGTTGACTTGGGGTACGACAAAAACCGGTGCATTGGATGATGTAGAAACGGTTATAAAACGTCTGGATGAATTAAAAATACCACGTTATATACATCTTGATGCTGCTTTATACGGTGGTTTGGGAAATGGACAAAAAAATGCCCCAGAAATTCCAACATTTAAAAAATTTGATATTGATTCTATATCGGTCAGTATGCACAAATATTTTGGCAGTCACGAGATAAAAAGTGCGGTTATCGCACGTAAAAAACCGTTTGCAAATAGTGTAGATTACATCAGTATGACGGATAGTACAACCGCAGGATCGCGCGGATTGGCACCTTTTTCAACATATCAACGTATTTCTGAAATTTTTAACCGTAAAGATGCAAATGATTACAATCGGAATATTGAATATTTTGAAAAGATGCTGAAAGCAAACCATATATGGTACAAGCGCCAAGGATTTGCAAACATATTTGTAATAAAGTGTCCATCTGATGCGGTGTGCCATAAATATGAACTTTCTACATTTTGTATAAATGGTAAAAGTTTGGCACATATTATGATATTCCCATTTCATAAACGTAAATTTATGCAGGAAATTATATCAGATATTAAATAATGTTGAATTTTGATATTTTATAACGCATTATAGACATATTAAGTCAGCCCAAGGATTTATGATATGCAAATCAGATTATACAATACTATGTCTCGTAAAATTGAAGATTTCAACCCACTGGTTCCGGGGCAGATCGGATTTTATTCTTGTGGCCCAACGGTGTATCATTATGCACATCTTGGGAATTTGTTGTATATGGTTCAGTGCGATAATTTGAAGCGCATGTTTATTGAAAATGGCTATGCCGTGCATCATGTTATGAATATTACTGATGTTGGACATCTTACTAATGAAGAAAATGATGGTGCTGGTGAAGATAAAATGGAAAAAGGCGCAGCGCGTGATAATAAATCTGTATGGGATATTGCAAAATATTACAAAGATGAATTTTTACGTGACTATGATTCACTAAATTTAATTCGCCCAACTGATATGCCACACGCTACTGATTATATTCAGGAACAAATAGAATTGGTTCAAAAACTTGAAACCTTGGGATATACATACGAAATTCCTGGGGATGGAATCTATTATGATACATCAAAATTTGCCGATTATGGTGCATTGACGGGTGGTTCGCTGTCGGGTAACAAAGCTGGGGCACGCGTTGAATTCAATAGTGCAAAACAAAACCTAAGTGACTTTGCGCTATGGAAGTTTTCACCAACCGATGTTAAACGCCAGATGGAATGGAACAGTCCGTGGGGTGTTGGGTTCCCTGGCTGGCACGCAGAATGCAGTGCGATGAGTATGAAATTATTGGGCAATCATTTTGATATTCATGCGGGTGGTGAAGATTTATCACGTGTTCATCATACTAACGAAATCGCACAATCTGAACCTATAGTTGGAAAACCATGGGTGAATTATTGGTTTCATGTCAGTTTTTTGGTGGATAAAAGCGGTACTAAAATGTCAAAGTCCAACGGTGAATTTTTGGGGATGAACGCTGTTCGTGAACGTGGTATTGATCCAATTGTTTTTCGTTACTGGATTGCCATGGGGCATTATCAATCACAGATGGCGTTTTCATTTGATGCACTGGATGCGGCAGCGGCAGGGTATAAAAATATTGTTCGCAAGGTTGCAGATTTAATTCAAAACAAATCTAGCACCATTGATACGGCAGTGTATGATGCGTGGCATGATAGAATATTGACACCAGTATCGGATAATTTGAAAACCGCAGAATCATTGGTTGTTGTCCAGGAATTGTTAAAAGACACATCTGTTAATTCTGCAACAAAATTGGCATTGTTTGAATTTATAGACCGGTTGCTTGGTCTGCAATTTATTGAACATGCAGAACGCTTAGTGGCGGTTGAATCTGAATCTGCGCCTGACGAAGTGGTAAAATTGGCAAATGCGCGTGCAGACGCTAAACGGAACCGGGATTTCGCGACGGCCGATAAATTACGCGGTGAAATAGACGAACTTGGCTGGGCGGTATTGGATACCAAAGATGGTTTCAAGTTATCAAAAAAGTCCTAATATTTAATAAACAAAAAATAATTTATAAAAAACCGCTTGAATATAGCGCAGTTTGTGCTATATTTTGACCCGTACAAAAAGAGGATCCTTATGAATTACCCATATATGCCAAAATCTACTGCGCTGTGGCTGATTGAAAACACAGCATTAACATTTGAACAAATTGCTGATTTTTGTGGTATGCATGAATTGGAAGTAAAAAATATTGCCGATGCAGAAACACACAAAATTCAGGGGTTAAGCCCGATATTAACGGGTCAATTAACACGTGAAGATATTGCGGCAGCCGAAGCGGATCCAAATGCGCGTTTAACATTATGTGAATCTATTGTTGTTGCACAAAATGCACAGAATAAAAAGGGTGTTGGATATACACCAAAATTGCATCGTCAAAACCGTATGGGCGGAATTTTGTGGATTATCAAGAATTATCCCGAATTATCGGATGGACAAATTGCACGTTTGATGCGTTCTACGAATCCTACGGTGGCATCTATCAGAAATAAAACGCATAATTCTTATGCAGATATTCATGTCAGCAACCCAATTACGCTTGGACTTGTTTCTGAATCTGTGTTGAAAGATGCAGTTGCCAAGGCACAAAAGAAATCTGAAAACAAAAACAAATAAAATAATATCTATATTTCAAAGGGTTTATCCATGGCTAAAAAACTGGATGAAGCAACGAAAATGTTGATAGAATCGTTGCCTGAAAATTTGCAAAAACTGGCATCTTCTGCGGTTGAAGTTGGTTATTTGTCCCAGATGGATTTTAAAGATGCAACAGAGGCAGACGAAATTCCCGAAGAAGAACAAAGCGAAGTTTTGGACTTTTTTCAGCAAGATTTAGGCCTGGAATTTTTAGAAACAGATACTTATTCCCGTGATCCTGAAAAATACTACGAACTAGATGATGACGAAGAAGAAAATCGCGATAAAACACGTGATTTGTTGAATGCTGATGCTGAACAGGTTGATGTAAATGATGATGATTACGAACATTTTGCAAAACAATTGGAACGTAGCCAAACGGGTAATTTGGTTCTGGGGGTACAGGATTCTGTTCAATCATATTTGAAACAAATTGGAACAGTTCAATTGTTGACGGCGGCTGGTGAAGTTGCGATTGCCCAACGTATAGAGGCTGCATCACGTTTAATGGTGTATGGACTGTGCGAAAGCCCAATGACAATCAAGGCAATGCTTGATTGGTATCAACAGTTATTAAACGAAGAAATTCGCCTGCGTTATATTATTAATTTGGAAGTTATGTATTCCAGTGATGCTGAACAAAAATCGTTGGCATTATTGTCTGAAACACTTAAATCTAAGGGAGTGGAGCAGGTTGATGATTTGGACGATGATGATTTAGACGATTTGGAAGAGTCAACTGCATCTGATGACGAAGATGATGAAGAAGATGACGAATTGTCCGAAGAAGATGAAGATGGTGTCAGAAAAGAAGAAACACCACGTGGCGCTTCGGGTGTTCCTATTCCTGTAATGGAAGAATCGTTGATGCCAATGATTACAGAATTGTTTACCAAGATTAAACGTATATTTAACAGTATGCAGAAACTGCAGAATCAGCGTTTGGAAAATTTGATGGGATCATCCAAGCCGGATGAAGCGCTGGAAAAGAAATATACCAAATTACGTATGGAATTGTTTGAACACGTCAGCCAAATTCGCCTTAATGATGATCGTATTGCAGAGATTATGGAACAACTGACCAAGCATGATCAACTGTTGATGGGGTTAGAGGGCAAATTATTGCGTTTGGCGGTTGCGAACAAGATTAAACGTGAAGATTTCTTAGCTGCGTACGAAGGTAATGAATTAAATCGCACTTGGGTAAAAAAGTTGGCTAAAAATAAAAGTGCTGTTTGGCAGAATTTTGTTAATAAACACGAGGCCGATATATTAAAAATTCAACAAGATATTACAAATATTGCCATAGAAACAGGGCAGCCAACATCTGAATATAAAAAAGTTGTTGAATTGGTTCGCAAGGGTCAATCCGAAGCAGCACGTGCGAAACGCGAAATGATAGAGGCGAATTTACGTTTGGTTATTAAGTTTGCTAAGAAATCTAGCAATCGTGGTTTGGGGTTGGATTTCTCTGATTTGGTTCAGGATGGTAATATTGGATTGATGAAGGCAGTTGATAAATTTGACTATCGTTTGGGTAACAAATTTTCAACGTATGCAACTAATTGGATTCAGCAGGGTATTTCGCGCAGTATTGCGGATCAGGCACGCACGATTCGTATTCCTGTGCATATGATTGACAATATTCATAAAATACAGCGTGCATCGCGTCAATTTATGCATAAATATGGTCGTCAACCAACTGCCGAAGAATTATCCAAAATCATTTATTTGCCTGTTGATAAAATCAATAAGGCTATGAAGGTTAATCTTAAACCAATTTCCTTAGAGGCCCCGGTTGGATCCGAAGATGATAGCAGCCGTATTGAAATTATTGCTGATGAAACGGCTAAGAATCCGTTTACATCTGCGGCACAAAAGAATTTGCGCAAAATTGTGACCCAGATTTTATCCGAATTGGATCCTAAGGAAGAAACGGTTTTGCGTCAACGTTTTGGTATGTCAACGAACAAAACAAGCACATTGGAAGAGGTTGGTGAATATATCGGTGTAACCCGCGAACGTATTCGTCAGATTGAACAAAAGGCGTTGAATAAACTAAAACATCCAACACGTGCACGCAAATTGCGCAGTTTCTTGGAAGAAGAATAGTGTTTATAGCCCACCAATTTTGGTGGGTATTTATTAAAAGGATAATAAAATGGAAAAACAAGGTTATATGATTGCTGTTGAAGGTGCGGACAAAGCGGGCAAACATACCCAGGTTATGAATATGGTTAATTATCTACGGTCCCAAGGTATATCAACGGAAACACTTGATTTTCCGCAATACAATTCATATTTTGGTGGATTTATAAAGGATTATTTAAACGGTAAATTCGGTCAAACACGTGATTTACCAGCCGAATATACTATGTTGCCATACGCATTGGATCGCTTACAACATCAGCCCCAAATCAAACAATGGTTACAAGACGGCAAATGGGTCGTCTTAGACCGCTACACATACAGTAATGCGTTTTCTATTGCCAAAACTCCGGTTCAACAATGGGCTGATAGGATAAATTTTTTGGAAGATCTAGAATTTAGACAACTAGGAATAATTAAACCAGATTGGAATATATATTTGTACCTGGATCCAGAAATGTCATTTAATATGCGCAATCAGGGTTTAAAAGCGTATCAAAACGGCAAGCCAGACATCCATGAATCTGACTTAAAATTATTGCAGGATGTATCTGATGTTTATTTAAAGATCGCAACCTCACGTCGTAATTGGGCATTTGTTGATGAAACTAAACCTGATGGCGCACGTATGACGATAAACGAAGTCTTTGATAAAATAAAACCCATCCTTGATATGTTAATTACAAAAAATAGATAATAGAATTGTTATTTGCCTTTTAAATGCAAATAAATCGTTCCTAAATCAGTTTTTAACAATTTGGCTTCAACTTGTTTTGGGGAGTCTGTTTGCGCACCTGCGGTCAAAATTTTATCAAATGCGCGGACAAATTGGGTTGCTTGCGATTTAAACACAGTATCGTTTTTTAACATGTCGCGAATTTGTTTGGATTCGGTTGCCTTTAACATTTTTGCCAGCCACTTAGCAAATATTGCCATATCGCCATTATGATACTTTTGCCATACAATATCTGGTATCTCTGAACCTAATGCGCGTGTTAAATCCACGGCTTGTTCGTTCAGTTTATCAATAGAGGTGCGAATACTTTTTATAAAATCAGTTCCGCTCACCGCAGCAATAGGATTTGCAGGTGCATTACTGATGGCGTCCATAGGGGCGGTTGCGCGTGCAACCACCATTTGCTTGTTTAATGTCTGCATAGTGTTTACGGCTTTGGCATAATCAGACATTAAATCAATCATTTGTTGACGTGATTGACCCGCCAAATCATCTAATTTAATTGCGGATTCGTTTATGGTGTTTGTTGATTCTGTGACTGTTGACTTCATATCAGTAATTTTACTGTTAAGATTCGCCACAATCTTGGCTAAGTTGTCATTTATTTCTATTGAACTGTTTGCCAAATCGGGCAGGGCTGTATAATATTTGTCTATCAATTCCGACAATGGTTGTAACTGGGCGGTTGTCTGTGATGACATTTTAATCAGATTTTCAGATTGTGCAGATAACTGTGTGTGCGCAGTATTCATTTCAATAAGTGTTTCACGGACACCTGTGGCCATGGCTTTAACAGAATCTGAGAATTTAGTTGCAGCACTTTTTGTGTTATCCAATGTAACATTGGCAACCCCAGAAACGGTCTTTAGCTCAGATACAACACCCGAAGCAAACTCTTTAATTTCGCCATTAAATCTGTTGGTCAGGTTTGCCAGTTCATTTGATATTGAACGCACAGATGCTTCTGTTGTTGTCGCAGATGTTGTCATGTTTTCAATAGCATCTGTCAGTTTGTGTATTTGTTTTTCTATTGATGCTTCGGCAAGACGAACCTGACCCCCAACAATATTTGCTGTGGTTGTTAACGCGTTCGCTTGACCTGTTAATTGCTTTTTTGATTGTTTGCTATATTCGTCTAGTTTGGTTAAATGAGAAGTTAGCAGAGCATCATGTTTTTCCATAATTGTTTGATATTCAGTTGCCCCTGTTTTAACCTTGTCAAAACCATCAACAACCGATACAGACAATTCCGATAGTTTATTTTGAAATGCGGTTGTGTTGTCGGATAAATCTTTTATTTGGGCTACATTGGATTCAAATCCAGTACTTAATCGTTTGTTAAGTTCATCACTATTTGCAATCCAGCGATCAATCTGGTCGTTTATTACGGTTATTTTTTCGGTTGTTGTTATGTTCGTTGTATCGATTTTAGATAATAATTCGTTGATAGTATTGGCAAATTTGTCTGTTGCAAATTCAACGGTTTGCCATCCGTTTGATTCAATAATGTTTTGCAATTCGCCAACAGTGTTATCCAGGTTTTGTGACATGGTTGCCATTTTTGTTGTGGCATTATTGGCAATAGCAACCAAATTATCGTTTTGTGTTGTTAGAGATTCGCGCAGTTCTTCTGCAGATTTAATCTGCGCCCGCAAAGTTTCCTGAATATGTTCAAATGCAGATTGTAATTTATTTATTTCATCGGCTAAAATAATATTTAACACCTCAGTAGCATGCTTTATTTGTGCGCGCTCTGGATCGGTCATTATTGTTAACAGTGAATCCATTACACGTTGTGATTTACGCGATATAAAAAATAAGGCAATCAACAATCCAAATAACAATAAACTAATTCCGACTAAAATATACAACAGCATACTAATTTCTCCCCGTGATAAATGTTATATCCTTGCAGTTCGTAGAAATTTATACTAAAATATTTCCAACAAAGCAAGGGTATAAATGGGAAAAAAACGTATTCTTTCGGTTGACCAGAATAATGCTGCAGATCCATCTAAAAATGTCTGGGTTCAGGCAAATGCAGGCACTGGCAAAACCAGTGTTTTAGTTCAGCGTTTGTTGCGAATATTATTTCGTTCGCCTGATGCAAAATCAACAGGCATACTGTGTTTAACATATACAAATGCTGCTGCGGGCGAAATGCGTAATCGTATATTGTCTGAATTGCGCGCGTGGGCGTCGGCCA
Source organism: Candidatus Enterousia scatequi (assembly GCA_018064405.1). Classification (GTDB taxonomy): domain Bacteria; phylum Pseudomonadota; class Alphaproteobacteria; order Rs-D84; family Rs-D84; genus Enterousia; species Enterousia scatequi. The sequence goes on from JAGHVG010000015.1 coordinate 9,128, forward strand.
GTGATGATGATTTAACTGATTTATTATATAGCATCAGTGAACACAAGGTGCCAACCCCAGAAGATATTGCTTACGCACGCAAAATGTTTTTCGTGTATATTGATAACCCAGATATGCTCAAAATAAAAACTATACATGGTTTTTGCGAGGAAATATTACGTCGCTTTCCTTTGGAAACAGGGCTGTCGCCATCGTGGTCATTGGTATCTGATGACGTGCGTAATGTATTATTACAAGATGCATTTTCACATTTGTTAACCAGTACAGATACCGTTGTTACCGACGCGTTTGCACACATTGTTGGGCGTGTTTCTGAATACAGTATGCCCAAAATATTAAACATTTTAAGTAAACAATATGAACATTTCTTTGGGGTAAAAGATTTTGTTAAATATCGCAAATACTTTATTGATACGACACAAGATTTTTTAAATTTGAATTCTGTGCCGACCGATAATGTTATCTCCGATTTCTTGGAAAATATTATAAAACAATGTGAAAATGCCCAAAAATCATTAAAAACACCAGTAAAGTATTTATCAAATATTATTACATTAACCAGACAATATATTGATAAGACGATAGATTTTGATAAATATAAATCTGCATATTTAACCCAAGATGGCAAACAATCTAAAAACCTAAAAAAATATGATTTTTTACTAGCAGAACTGGACAGGGTTTATTTACAAAATCAGTTTAATGCAAACAAAACTATATTTGCTGATACTGTGGCGTTGTTTGATTTATCAGCGGCGTTCGCACAGAGCTATATGCAACAAAAGCAGGCGCATAATTTATTAGATTTTGAAGATTTAATTTTATACACACGGGAATTGTTTTCTGATCCTGCGACTATGGGTTGGATATTATCGCAGTTGGACGTCAGTTTGTCGCATATCTTGGTTGATGAAGCCCAGGATACCAGCCCAATACAGTGGGATGTATTGCGCATGTTGACCACCGATTTCTTTACAGATGGCGATACAAATAAACCACGATCATTGTTTGTTGTGGGTGATACAAAACAATCTATCTATGGATTTATGGGGGCGAATCCTGACGCATTTGTTGCAACCCAGAAAACAATATCATCGCAAATAACAAATAATTTACGTATGCTGAATAACATACCGCTTGATCAAAGTTTTAGATCTTTATCGTCTATATTATATACGGTTGATGCATTTTTTAATAACGATCAGGTTCGCAGAATTACTGGGTTTGTTAACAATAATCACAAGGTTTTTCGTCATGAAGCAACCGGTTTGGTTGAGGTCCATAAATTAGTATCAAAAAAAGAATCTGATACAACTGTATATAAATATATTCAAACAATCGCGCAACATATCCAACAGATGATTGAATCTGGTAAATATACAGCGAACGATTTTATGGTACTGGTTCAAAAACGTGCGCCATTGGCACCATTGTTGGTAAATGAACTAAAACGTTTAGACATTGCTGTTGCGGGCAGTGACAGGATTATATTACCAGATTTTCCTGCGATTACGGATTTATTAAATTTGGTTCGTTTTTGTATAGATACCACCGATGATTATCGTTTGAGTTGTGTATTAAAAAGCCCATTATACAGGTTTTCAGAATCTGATTTATATAATTTATGTTCGCAAAAAAATATTAAACAAAATTTAGAAACGTCGGATTCAATAACATTATTTGATATACTGCAAGAATACAACCAATCTGTATTTGATGATTTGTCCAATATAGTACAGTTGTCCAAAACATTGGCACCATATTCGTTTTTTACACATATCCTGAACCATAACAATACCAGGCAATCCATGATTGCAGCACTGGGTAATCAAATAATTGATCCATTGGAAGAATTTTTAACAATATGTTTGGCTTATGAAAGAACTCAGCCGGGGACAATGCGTCATTTTATTAAATGGTTCATCACAGGGAACGCAGAAATTAAACGGGATATGGACGCGTCATCAGGGGTTAGGGTGATGACCGTTCATGGCAGTAAGGGATTGCAATCGCGTGTTGTGTTCCTAATAGATACTGTTCGTGTCCCAGACACAGAACACATATTACCATTACCGCAATCAAACACATGGATATGGACCGTATCATCGGATGTTAAATCAGAGCAACGTGATATTGCTGTGCAAGCGTTGACGGACAAACAGACATCGGAATATTACAGGTTATTATATGTCGCAATGACGCGTGCCTGTGATGAATTGTATATTTATGGTTTTACCCCGAATAAAACAGCACCAGAAGTTTCCTGGCATAATCAGTTGTGGACGGTATTATCTGAGATTACAGGGGCAAATAAAAACGAAACAATAATCAGGATAACTCATGAATAAAACAATATCTGAATTAATATCCGATCAGCAATCTAAACAATTCGCAGTAAATGCTGGACGTTTGGTACACAGTCAACTACAATTCGTAAACCGTTATCCGGAACTGATGAACAAAATAAAAACAGTCCCGGGCCTAGATGCTTTTTTTGCTGATAATTCCCAGACAGAAGTGCCGGTTGCTGCTATATTGAACAATCGTTTTGTCAGTCGCAGAATTGACCGGCTGGTTATAAACGATACCACCAAGACAATAAAAATCCTTGATTACAAAACAGATATAAATCCAGACGAATTTTACGATAAATACGTTTTGCAACTAACTGAGTATAAGGAAATTCTATCTAAAATTTATCCAAAATATAAGATTGAAACGTATATTTTATGGCTGCACGATTGGCGTCTGGAACAGATATAAAATGCTTGAAATCCAATGTGTGCCATCGCTATAATATAGGCATGTTAACAAATTTATATATTGCCAATATTGTGTTAATTGAAAAACTAAACCTGGAATTTGGACCGGGGTTAAATGTGTTGACCGGTGAAACGGGTGCTGGGAAAAGCATTTTGATGGATGCATTGGCGTTGGCACTGGGCGCACGTTCGGATGTTGGACTTGTGCGCAGTGGTTGTGATTGTGCAACTGTGGTGGCCGAATTTGATTCTTTTTCACCTAATATTGCACGTATATTATCCGACAATGGTATTGATGCTGGTGACACTATTACACTTAAACGCACACTGTCCAGTGATGGTAAAAGCAGGGCATGGATAAACGACATGCCTGTATCCATAAAGGTATTAAAAGAGGTTGGTGATAACCTGGTTGAAATCCATGGACAATTTGCAAACCATGCGTTGCTAGATGCATCTAGTCATATTGACGCGTTGGATGCTTTTGCATCTGGGGTGTCCCCGGAATTTAAAGATGTTTTATCAGCAACTGGGTTATCCTATCAAAAATTGCATAGTTTAGAAACCAAAGAACGGAATTTGCGGGAATTATTGGAAAAATCAGAAATTGAACGGGAATTTTTGGAACATAATGTTACTGAATTACGTGCATTAAATGTGCAGGTTGGCGAAGAAGACGAATTAGCAACCATGCGTGCAGCACTAATGAACGCGGAAAAAAACGCGGCAATTATTGCGGATGCATCATCGGCATTAAACCCATCTGGAAATTCATTAGAATCACAAATTTGCAGTGTCGCACATATATTGGAACGTATAAATTACGATAATAAAAACCCATATTCTGACCAAATTGACAAGTTATATGATTGTGCCCAAACTATTGCAGAAATATCACAGCAGGTAACAAACACATCAACCGACGTTGGGTCAATTGATGAAATAGAAGAACGCCTGTTCGCTATACGTGGATTGGCGCGCAAGCATCGGGTAAGCGCGAACGATTTGCCAAAAAAATTACAAGAAATGGAATCTGAATTAAACGCAATCGATAATTCGGACGCAGAGTTAAACAAAATTGCCAAGGAACTGGCGGTTGCACAATCTGAATTTCAGCAAAATGCCCACAAATTGTCACAGTTACGGGCCCGGGCGGCCGACGAATTGCGCATCAAGATTTTGGATGAATTACCTGATTTAAAACTGGGGTCTGCTGATTTTAGGGCAGATATTTCCCCCACAACCGCATCGAATACCGGTCAGGATTGTGTGCAATTTATGATAAAAACAAATCCAGGCAGTCCATTCGCACCATTAAACAAATGTGCGTCTGGGGGTGAATTGTCACGTTTAATGTTGGCAATGCGTGTCGTATTGAACAAATTGGATAATTGTGTTTTTGTATTTGATGAAATTGATACTGGAATCAGTGGTGCAACCGCGGCGGCGGTCGGGGCACGCCTTAACCGATTGGCGCGAGCACATCAATCATTGGTTATCACGCATTCTGCCCAGGTTGCAGGCTATGCGGATAAACACTTTAAGATTGCGAAGCATAGCGAAACAAATAAAACAGTAACAACTGTTGATGAAATATCCGGTGATGATTGTATCAATGAAATTGCCAGAATAATAAGCGGAAACGAAATTACCCCAGAATCAATTGCCACAGCAAAAACACTGCTTAAAAACTAAATGGTGATTGTTCCATCCGCAAATTCAATGGTGGATGGTTGTTCGTCGGAATGTGCGCTTGAAATAATTTGTTGTTTTTTATCACGTATAATCGCATAACCACGCGCTAAAACATTTTTATAACTAAGCGAAGACAACATTTGCCCAACATGCATCACAGATTGGTTTAATATATTCATACGATTGAATAATATATTTGGAAAGTTGTCCACAATTGCCAATTTATTGTGTATGGCTGTAATCTTCATTTGTATCATTACCTGCATTGTGTGGGCAATGTCATCCAAACGTTGTGTCCATTCCATAAGCAACTGTTTTGGACTTTTTATATTTACCAAGGACATTTGTTTTTGATATTTATCTATAACTGATACAAAACCGGTATTCAGCCTATGGGCCAAATTATCCAAATCTTGAATCAACGATACCTTGGTCGGAACGACCATTTCTGCCGCCCCAGTAGGTGTAGGGGCACGAACGTCTGCAGCAAAATCAATCAGCATCCAATCAGGTTCGTGTCCAACACCCGATATTAACGGTATATGACTCGCCGCAGCGGCACGCACAACAACTTCTTCGGAAAAAGGCAGCAAATCTTCCAATGCGCCACCACCACGTGCAACAATAATAACATCAACATTATTATGTTTATTAAAATATTCGATTCCTGCCGCCACTTCACGTGCAGCGGTCTCTCCCTGGACCGTCGCAGGATATAATAACACATGCACCGGAAAACGTTCGCGTAAACGATTTTGAATGTCTTGAAATGCGGCACCAGTTGGGCTGGTTACGACACCAATTGTTTGTGGCAATTTAGGTAATGGTTTTTTACGCGCTGCATCAAACAGGCCATCTGCTGCCAATTTTTGTTTGCGTTCTTCCAGCATTTTTAAGATTGCACCAACGCCCGCCATTTCAATTTCTGACACAATAATTTGATAGTTACTGCGTGCAGGATAAGTAGTAATTTTACCAGTTACAACAACCTCCATCCCTTCTTCTAATTTAAACGGTACTGGAGTGCTGCGCCAAACAATAGCATTTATAACTGCATCAGTATCTTTGATTGACATATATATATGTCCAGATGTAGCACGTGTTATTCCGGACAATTCACCACGAATTTTTATGTATGCAAAAGCTGTCTCCACAACACCTTTTAATAATGCCGATGCGTCAGAAACACTAAATATCGTATCTGGTTTAACAAAAGGTTCTGGTTTCGGTAGCATGGTTATTCCAGTCCTGCATACTTTCCTAAAATACTGGCGCGACGGGCTACGTCTTCTGTAAAATCTGTGTCTGTGGGTATCCGTCTCTCAATCCCCCAGTTAGTATATGGTTCCCAATGTTTAATAAAATAATCATATGTCATGTGTGCACGCTGGTGGGGTTCAACAAATTGTGTAAATGTAATGTCAAATGGTTCCGACCATCCCTTGAACTGCAACCACCAGTGGTAACCACTTCTTCTGATATCCCACACTTTGTCAGCACCTGTGCGTGCATATATATAATAACTGCTGATTAAACAGAAATCCTGGGCTGGGTCTTGTTTAGACGGGTAATATCTATAAAAATCATCATCGCTGAATACTTTTTTATAGGTTAGTTTTTGTTTAAACGCCTCACGTAGAGCAGCAACCACGTATGGCAAAGTGTAATTACCCACCATCATGCCGTTATAGTCATTCGCGCGTTCCATTAATTCACGCGTAGCTCTGTCATAATAAGATAACTTGTTATTGTCTTTCATGCTACCACGGATTATAGCATAAATAGAACAAATTTCAAATTTATAATTCGGTTAATGGCCAACGTGGACGTGGCGCTATGGGTGTCTTAACAATATTTCCAGTGCGATAATTTTCTATTCCTGCCCAGGCAATCATTGCACCATTATCTGTGCACAAATTCATTGGGGGTGCCGCAAAAATCATATTGTTTTGTTTTGCCAATGTTTCCATTGCTGCCCGAATAGCGCTATTTTTAGCAACCCCACCGGCAACAACCAATGTTTTTGGTTTTGCGTTTTTGATACGTTCGTCAGACATTGCATGCGTTAAACGATTTATTATACAATCAACGACAGCATATTGAAATGATGCGCAAAAATCATTTATGAACACATCATCAATCGGACCAATGTGTTTGTCTAATAATGTTCTAGCGGCCGTTTTTATACCACTAAACGAAAAATCACATCCTGGTTTGTAGCATAATGGACGCGGCAATGCATAGGCCTTTGGATTACCTAATTGGGCGCGTTTATCAACAATCGGTCCACCAGGATACCCCAATCCGAGCATTTTAGCAACCTTGTCAAATGCTTCGCCGGCACTATCGTCAATGGTTTGACCAATCATTTCATATTTACCAACACCACGCACCAACAGTATCTGACAATGTCCACCTGATGCCAGCATTAATAAATATGGAAATTCAACGGATACTGGTTCTGGGCTTCCGCTGGCACTTGTTGCCGACAGGCGCGGAACCAATGCATGACCTTCCAAATGGTTAACCGCAACCAACGGTTTGTGTAATGATTGGGCAATACCCGTTGCCGCCATCCATCCAACCAAAACACCACCGATTAACCCAGGACCCGCTGTTGCGGCAATTACATCAATATCGGTCAATTTTTTACCTGCGGCATACAGGGCTTTTTCAATCACTTCATCAATCGCCAATATATGTGCGCGCGCCGCTAATTCTGGCACAACACCACCGAATTTTTCATGTTCTGGGATCTGTGAATAAATAATATGTGCCAATATGTTGCGATTAGAATCAACGATTGCAGCACTTGTTTCATCGCACGAAGATTCTATGCCTAAACAAACGATGTCACCATCACTATTATTGTGCATAGTGTCCATATTCATACGTATAAGTTTATCATCTGATTCTATCATTTTATCCCCAATAATACGATTCCAATGTTATTTGCATTTTGCTTACGTTTAGTGATGTATTCAATAAACTCTGTGTCTTGAACAATGCCATTCGCAGATGATGCATGACGTAATGTTTTACCCCCAACCAGCAAGAACCCCATATGAACCACCGCTAAATCTGTACCAATTGTATCAATTTTTTTCTGTTTGCCAACAATAAACAACACAATCAGGTCAGTTTTATTATTTATATTTGTAATATTAGAATAGGGCAAATATTCTAAATCAATCGTTTGTACCGGAAACTTCGCTTCAATATCATGAACCTTTTTCAGCCAGGACGATTTATCTATATTAACATGTCGAATCTCTGTCTTGCCATACTGTGATGTAACATTTTCCACTAAATCAGAGTTATTTGGAATCCAATCCGCTTCTATAAAATGATTACGCGATAAAAAGTTCGGCACGCCATCTGAGTACCTAATTTTATTCAATTTATCAATATTTCCATCGGCTAACGATGTTTCAACGAATGTTGTGCAATCAAACGCATCATACCGTATCAAAGGATCAGAATCATACCCAAACCCTTCGCCCAGTGGGCTGTTAAGATATTGTTTTCCAACAAACTGATGCCCGATTGACACATCGTCTGCACAGCCAGACAACACAAACATCAAAGCAACCAATAAATAACGCATAATTAATTATTTTCTTTTAATTGAACTGCCAATCCACACAGCCGAACGGCATCACTTACGCTAAATTCAGCAGAATCTGGCAACTGTGCCATTTTTGTTACACAGGCAGATATTAAATCAGCATTTTCACTTGATGCGGTTAAAACCTTTACTGCCGCCACACGTGCCGTATCAGACGCTGCCAACCAATTTTTCAGCGTTCCCGATTCTAACACCGAACCACGTTGAGACAAGAAAAATACAACAATACTGACAATAACAACTGCCACACACACAAATAATTTAAAATACTTTTCTATAAATTTCATAACAGCCCCCCATATAAATCTGTTTTATTTGCATTCAATTACCCATAAATCATAATCAGGGTTTTGTAACGGATGTGCGCCTGGGTTATTACGACTCATCCAACTACTAAATATCACTTTGTGGTTTTCATTTTGCACACGAATAAAAGCAAAAGAATCTTCGGCTTGGAACGGGTCTGTTTGTTTACACGATTGAACAGTGATTTTAAGTTTGCCTGCGTCTAGTTCTGTACCAACAGGAATTTCATAATTCTGGGTTTTGCCCGCTGCCTTGTCCATAACAGTTATGAGTGCAACCGTTTTATCAACATACGCATAGGCAGTTAAGGCAGAAAACAAAAACAAGGGTGCAACGAATAATGATTTAAAAAAATTATTCATGTTCACACCCCTGTTTGTTGTTTTATGTTTATTATTTTGCGTTTGCAGACAAATCTTCAACGATACGTGCCTTTTTACCAGACAATTTGCGTAAGAAGAACAGTTTTGCACGACGCACTTTACCACTGCGAACTTTTTCAATTTTTTCCACTGCAGGGGTATATAATGGGAACTTGCGTTCTACGCCCACACCATATGATTCGCGGCGAACCGTATATGTTGCATTATTACCATTACCACCATCGCGTGCGATAACAACACCTTCAAAAATCTGGATACGGAATTTATCACCATCTTTGATTTTTACGTGAACTCTTACTGTATCCCCGGCCTTAAAATCAGGGATTACTTTATCGCCTTTTAATTTTGCGATTTGTGCATCTTCAATTTTTTTAATAACACTCATTTTTTGTTTTCCTTTATTAAATCCGGACGACGTTCCTTGGTTATTGCGTCCGATTGTTCTTTCCGCCACCGTTCGATATTGCCGTGGTGACCGGACAGCAGGACTTCTGGGACACTATGTCCACGCCATACTGACGGGCGGGTATATAACGGCCATTCCAGCCCCCCGATTTCAAAACTTTCGTTAGCGGTTGCCTCAACTCCACCACCAAGTACATTATCAACCAGACGAACCACAGTGTCAACAAAAACTTGCGCGGCAATTTCGCCCCCTGACAAAATATAATCACCAATAGATAATTCGGTTATATTATATGCATCTATGATGCGTTGATCTATCCCTTCATACCGACCACAAAGCAGGGTATAAACCGCATTTTGCGGTTTTTCTGCGAATTTACGAACCATTTGCTGATTTAACGTTGGTCCGCGTGGTGAAAAATATATAATTTGCCCCGGATTTTCAATAGAATCCAGTGCGGCACCCAAAACATCGGGGCGCATAACCATTCCGACCCCGCCACCAAATTGTTCATCATCAACACTGCCATACTTATTTATAGCAAAATCACGAATGTTTATAACTTTATACGACCAAATACCCTTTTCAAGTGCGCGACCCACAACACCACCCGCCAGGGTTCCTGGGAGCATTTCTGGAAAAATTGTCAGTATATTAAAATGCATTATTTGACCGTTACTATTTTATTATCAAAATCAACACTGGCACCAATAAAGGACACCAAGTCGCCATTATCCAATTCTATTATATCACCTGCACCAAAGTTGTGAAAGCCCACAATATATCCAATGTTTTTCCCATTATGAACGACAATGAAACCAATCAAATCAGATTGATAGTATTCGTCTTTCTTTAATTGTGGTAGGGTGTCGCGCAAAATAAATAATTCAGTTCCGCGCAAAGATTCTGCATCATTACGCGTATTAACACCATCAATCCGTGCGATTATCACTGTTGATGTTGGGCTTAATAGGCGACTAAAATGAAAGGCGTCTGGTTCAAATTTGTCAGATAAAACCCTAAAACCCTTAAAATCGTTTGGCGATTCAGAATATGTTTGCACGCGCATTTCACCACGCACGCCCTGGGGGGCGACAATCTTTCCAACCAAGATTTTATCGTTTTGATTCATGTTTTATCGTGTTTTTTGTTGGTTTTTCCATTCTGAATAAATAGGGCAACTTTTTCGTGGACAATAATCTGCATCGGACCCCTGATAAAATATAACACTATTATTCTGAGTTGATAACCGTTTAAGCCATTGGCGATATTCGTTCATTCTTTTATTATATTCAGAACATTCCAATCCAGGTTTTATCGGACAATCGTATTTTTTCTCGCACATGCGTTGCCTTTTTATTTTTTTTAGTTGCGATCGCATTAGACACACACAACATATAAATATTTATTTTTTAAAATCCAAATCAAATTGGCGACGGATACGTTTGTTATGTGCATCTGTCGCCAATTAACCATTACAACGGTCAAAGATTTATTCCGCAACAGGTTCTGTCGCTTCGGCAACGGTGTCAGCTGGGGCTTCAACAGTTTGTTCTGCTGGCGCTTCTGCAGCAGCTTTTTCTTCGGCTATTTTTGCCAACTTATCTGCCTTATCTTTGATTTTCATTTGTGTCTTTTCAGATTGCAAATGTTTCTTGGTTTGAACAGGAATTGGCTTTGCAGCAACTAAACCCGCCTTGACCAAAAATTTATAAACGCGGTCAGATGGTTTTGCACCCTTTGCCATCCATGCCTTTACTTCATCAATATTCAAAATAACACGTTTTTCATCATCGTGTGCCAACATTGGGTTGTATTTACCAACAACCGCCAAAATATTACCAGAATTACGCGCATTACGTGAATCTGTAACAACAACATGATAATATGGACGCTTTTTCGCCCCATAACGTGCCAATCTAATAACAGTAGCCATATTTATATACTCCTTGTTTTTAACTGTTGTGCCACACAAGAAAACCATCATCAAGAGCGAAACTCGCCGGTTGATGTCCCTTATGCATACCGCATACAGAGTTAACTATGATGGCAATCTTTGGGATTTGCAGGATAATTATGAATCATCTTTTGCGAAAAGTCAAATATTTTCTGACCCTTACAGCCAGGGTAATTATCTATCTGGACTGTTGGTTTTGTTCGCAATACTTCATGTATAATGCCTTTGACTGTTCGGTCAATTTTTTAGCAACATATTCCGCATGTTCTTTTGTCAAAGGGGAATACAGCGTTTCTTCTTCGCATTTTATTTGGATTTGTTTATCATTTCCTACGGCATTACTAACATAATGAGTATATGTAATAAAAATCGTTCCGCCATTTACACCACTATCGTGAATTTGGGTAATAATTCTGGGTTCTATATTATAAACAACATAAGGAATCTTGTTTGTCGGGGGCGTTGGAACCACAGTATATACGACCATACCCGGCATTAAATTTCTGGTATCTACAAACACAGCAAGGTTACTTAACGCTTCATTTTCAGGATCTGGTGGCAAGAATTCATCAGTTTTCTTTTTTCGTGGCATTTGTGTTATCCCCTTCTTTTACCCGACGTTTCGTGATAAAGTGATTATGAATATTTTTATATAGATGTCAAATATTTTCTGGACTTTATAAATACAAAACAATAGAATAGGGCATATTCGCGGGCGTGGTATAATGGCAGCACGTCAGCTTCCCAAGCTGAAGACGAGGGTTCGATTCCCTTCGCCCGCACCAAAAATTCAATCGGCATTTCGCCGATTTAATTTTTGCATGTGGCATTGGAAGAGAACCCGGCCCAGGGGGTTGAAACGGAGCGCAGCGCAGTGAAAGGGGCCCAACAAAATCACCAAGAGGAAGTGATTGGTATGATTTTGTATGGGAATTTACAAGCCCTTCGCCCGCACCACAATAAATTAGATTTAACGCTTTTTACCAAGTTTGCAGTGAACTATATTATACCTAAGGTTATCATACTTATCGCATTTTTTAATTAAATCTGTCGTATCTGCACCCTTTATAACATCGTGCCTATGATGTGCGCGGAACTTTGCACGATCTGATCTGTGATGTTTATGGGGGTGTAATTCTATGGGAACACCACATAATGCATCTTCTGTGGGAATTGTGGCGCCTTTGGTTTCGTTACAAATTCTGTGCATTGGTTGCAGATTTGTAATGTCATCAGATCCTCCCTTGGATTTAGGATATATATGATCAATCGTTAAATCGTCTGTGGATATTATTGGTTGATGACAACATGGGCATACTGGATCTATTGCATTATCAATTGCTATGCGATATACGGTTTTGATATCACGTAATGAAAACTTATCTACAAACTGCAATTCATACAGTTTGCTAAACTGCTTAGAACTCAGCCCCGGACACGATCGCATTAAATATTTGATAATCGTTTTAAAACCTTTAGTATCCATGTCCTTGCCTTTTGATTGCTTTCTAATATTACTCTGATTTTACCGGAATTGAAAGAACTTGTTTTGGAAAAATCAAATCTGGGTTTTCAATATTGTTGCGTTGCGCAATCATACTAAACAATATTCCACGGCGCATAAAATTTCGCGCAATTATCCACAAACAATCACCACGACGAACCGTATAAAACGTATCGTCATCACCCGTCATTTCCGGCATATCAAATTTATGCTTAACTGCTGCAATTGTTCGACCATCACCGTCATGCAAACGCATTGTCATAACATATTCACGACCTGGCTTTAAATCGCCAACATCTGCACCTAATCCGAAATGTTTATATTCAGACACGCGTGCAAACCCAACATATTTACCATCCAGATCCAATGATACGCGCAACCGGGGCAGGCCATCACCACTGACGACCAAGCGACCATCAGCCAGATAATCTATTTTTGAAATTACCAAATCCCCATCTGCCAATGTTTTTGGTGTCTGCATCAATGTTGATCCATCGCGGGTCATCAACAAAGATATAGAATCTTCCCAACCCGCAGGTGAAACATATAGAAACACCTTGTTTTCAGATTGCGTTTCTGGTGCTGATCCAACCAGATACAATGTATAATTTCCAGTCGTCAATGGCTTGACCGGTGCATAAACAAATTCACCATTATTATCTGTTTGTTCGGTGGCCAACAATTTATCGTTAACATACACCGATACAGATGAATCAGGTTTCCATCGTCCAGCAACTACCAATGATCCGCTTTTTTCTATTCTTACAATATCAAACGTTGGGGTTTTAACATCAACTGGTTGAACAATCGGTTCAGGGACGACCGATATTGTTCTGGGGCTATGGCATTTATGCAAACGAATTCCCGCAACAACTATCGCCAATATAATAACAATGAATGCACATAGAATAGGGAACCAATACGACCGTAACGTATTAGGTTTTTTATTATCAGGATTGGTTTTTGCAAACGTATCTTGTTTTTTCCAAAACTTACGGGTGAAATTTTTCCGTTGTCTGTGCCACGAATTTTGATTATGAATTGCACTTGAAATCATATCATCAGTTGAGTTTTTAGTTTTGCTTATCGCCATATCTAAGTGTCTCCATATACAAAGTTAATATGTAAAGTATTACAAAAATCGTTTCTTTGTCAATCGGTTTGTGGTATAATTATTATCAAACAAAGGAAGCACTATGAAAAAGATTGGAATTATAACAACTGGCGGTGATTGCAGTGGCCTGAATGCTGTGATTAACAGTGCTGCCACTGGGGTATGGAAACGCGGTTGGCGCATTTATGGAATATTGGACGGAACAGACGGCCTCGCAGCAAGCAAACCACATATCGTTGAAATAACCCCTGACACTATGCCACCCGAAACAGCACGTTTGGCGGGCAGTGTCTTACGCAACGGTCGTCCTGATGCTACAAATTTTATATCTGCAGAAAAAAACGGACATCTGGCCCAGTTTAATAAAAGTATCAAAAAATCATTACATGAATTAAATTTAGATGCTCTTATCTTGGTTGGGGGCAACGGCAGTTTATCGTTAGCATGGACAACGCGCGAAATATATTCTGATTTACAATTAATATGCATACCTAAAACAATTGATATGGATATACCACTAACCGATAAAACAATCGGTTTTGATACCGCGGTTCAGCAATTAACATCATTTTGTGATCAACTAATGATGACCGCACGCAGCCACCATCGTTGGTTCGTTGTTCAATCTATGGGACGTGAATGTGGCCAGTTGGCATTACATGCAGGGATTGCATCTGGGGCAACCGCGATATTAATGCCGGAAATAAAATTCAATACATCTGATTTGATAAAACACATCCAGAAATCAAAAACAGATTATGGTGTTATTTTAGTATCCGAAGGTATAAAAATGCGTGGTCATTCGGGACGCCCAGCCGATATGATTTCCCGGGAACTAGATAAAGCCGGCATATCAAACCGTACGGCATATCCTGAACATACACAGCGAACAGGGGACACAACTGCGTGCGATAGGATATTAGCCGCCCGATTTGCTGACTGTGCACTGCATGCGATTGAAAATAACGAAACCTATGTAATGACGGCGTTGCAAGACAATATTTGTAAAACAATTTCATTGGATGATGTTATAAATGCCGGTCATCCAATGCCAGATCCAAACATTCATGGATTGGTGATTTCCAATGCTTGCGTTGAACCCGACAATAAAATGTTGCATATTGCCCAAGAAATGGGTATATATATCGGGAAAACAAAATAAGAGTGAAAAAGCATATGGACAGATTAAAATATTTTTCTGAAAACTGGTACGAAGCCACCGATAAATTTATGGACGCTGTAATGAATTATTCCGCAGATGTGTTGTGGTGCAAACATCCAAATACCATTTTTAGTATTCCATATACATCAATCGGCGGTGGTCCAAACAAAATTGTCATAAATTCCGGGGTTCATGGATTGGAAGGTTATTTTGGATCTGCGGCGCAAACGATGTTTCTTGATAAATTTGCACCAAAAATATCCAACAAAATATTAGATAAATATACAATAACCCTTATTCACTGTATAAATGGTTGGGGAATGCAAAATCGTATGCGTGAAGTTCGCGACAATGACAATGGCGCCCTGGTGGATTTGAACCGTAATTTTGGTATAGATTTTTCAAGATCTGCAGAACTGCCACAAAATGCAAAATATAAATTGACACATAACCTGCTGGTGAATACACCAGGGGGACGTGATAAATTACAGAAAATTATAACATTTTATCGCATCAACAAGGATAACGGTGTGTGGGATTCTATTAAAAACGGACAATATTACGAACCATGTGGACTGTTTTACGGTGGTAACAAAACTACCGATGAAGCCAAAATGACGTTGCACATATATGACAAAATAATCACTGACGATACAAAATCACTTATATCAATTGGTTTGCACACTGGGTTGGGACATTTTAGTCGTTCAATGGGGCAAACAACATGTGAACTGTTGGTATCACACCCTGCACAACATGCAAAAACCCAGAAGTTTCGCGAAATACTTAACGGCACAATTCCTGTGACATACGATAATCAGGCCGTAAACGGTCCAGTGTTACAGGGCGATTTGGTTGATTGTCTGGAACAAAGATATAACAACATTCCAACATACACCGCGGATATAGAAATTGGAACTGGCGAATATCCAACATTATCACCGATATTAAAACGTATGGATATGGGCGATGCGCGTTATGATTTGATGCACGGCAACAAGATAAGACCAGAAACATTTAAACATCTGACAGAAAGTTGGTATCCATCTGATAACGGATGGCGAAATGCGGCATTACAACACGCAGAAACACTGTTTAGTGCATTGATAAATTATATGCAACGATAAAACCGCCCATTTGGGCGGTTTTATTTATCTTTCTAAACCCAAATTATTTAATAACTTTCGTCCCAATTCAACCTTGGCTTTTACAACACTTTTTGAAGCGGTGTATGGGTTAAAACCATCCATTTCAAAACCAGAATCAGTGGTTTTGTATGTGGTTTCGTCTAAAATCCTAAATGCTTCTTGTAATTGTGCCTTACGCGCGGTTTTAGTTGGCTCTTTATCAGAAGCAACCGCTATTTTATGGGCGATTGCATTATATTCGTCAATCAATTTTTGTTGACCTGTGGCTTTGTTTTTCAAATCACGAATTGCTATTTTAAATTGACGCAATTTCAGGTTTTCTACCATTATTCACTCCTTTTGGTGTTCCTATTACATATAATACAAAAAAATAAAACGTCAAGGTATATGGCAAACAAAGAACCGCCAAATTGGCGGTTCTTTTTAGTTTATCACAACTTATTTTTATTTCTTTTCAGAAAAGTCAGCATCTGTTGTGTTGCTATCGGACGCATTGTTTTCTGGCGCATCGCTTTGGGCTGCCTGTTGTGCTTTATACACAGCTTCGCCCAATTTCATTGCTTTTTCCGACAATGCATCTGTCTTTTCTTTCAAAGATTCAGCCGTTGCATCTGCCTTGGCTAATTCATCAGCCAATGCCTGTTTAGCATCTTCTATGGCTTTCTTTTCATCACCGCTAATTTTATCGCCATGTTCTTTCAGTGATTTTTCAATACTGAATATAGCAGTTTCAGCGGTGTTTTTCGCTTCAGCTAATTCACGTTTCTTTTTATCAGCATCAGCATTTGCCGCAGCTTCATCAACCATGCGTTTAATTTCATCTTCGGACAATCCACCATCTGATTTAATAGAAATCGCTTGTTCTTTACCGGTGCCTTTATCTTTGGCCGACACATGAACGATACCATTGGCATCAATATCAAACGAAACTTCTATTTGTGGCATACCACGTGGGGCAGGTGCAATACCTTCCAAATTAAATTGACCCAACAATTTGTTATCAGCCGCCATATCGCGTTCACCCTGGAATACACGAATTGTCACAGCGGATTGATTATCCTCTGCGGTGCTGAACACCTGGGATTTTTTGGTTGGAATTGTTGTGTTACGATCAATCAAGCGTGTAAACACACCACCCAATGTTTCAATACCCAATGACAATGGTGTAACATCCAACAACAATACGTCTTTAACATCGCCCTTTAAAACACCACCTTGAATTGCGGCACCCATAGCAACGACTTCATCTGGATTAACGCCCTTGTGTGGTTCACGACCAAAGAATTCTTTGACTGTTTCAACAACCTTTGGCATACGTGTTTGCCCACCGACCAAGATAACTTCATTAATGTGTGATTTATCCAAGCCAGCATCTTTCAATGCTTTTTTGCATGGTTCAATTGTTTTTTGAATCAAATCTTCAACCAATGATTCCAATTTTGCACGTGATAACGTTGTATTAAAGTGTTTTGGACCAGTTGCATCCGCAGTCAAGAACGGCAAGTTAATATCCGCACTTGTTTTAGATGATAATTCAATTTTTGCTTTTTCAGCGGCTTCCTTTAAACGTTGCAACGCCAACTTGTCATTTGATAAATCAATTCCGCTTTGACCCTTAAACTCATCAATCAAGTATTTCAAAATGCGTGCATCAAAATCCGATCCACCCAATGCAGTATCACCATTGGTTGATTTTACTTCAAATACGCCGTCAACAATTTCCAATATGGACACATCAAACGTTCCACCCCCTAAGTCGTATACAGCGATAGTTCCATTTTTATTTTTATCCAAACCATATGCCAATGCAGCAGCCGTTGGTTCGTTCACGATACGCAAAACATTTAATCCTGCGATACGGCCTGCGTCCTTAGTTGCCTGGCGTTGAGAATCATTGAAATATGCCGGCACAGTAATAACCGCATCTGTAATCGTTTCGCCTAAATAATTTTCGGCATCTTTTTTCAGTTTTGCCAAAATCATTGCAGAAACCTGAGACGGCGCATATTTTTTGCCATCAATTTCCACCCATGCATCACCATTATCACCGGCGACAATTTTATATGGAACACGTTTTTCAATTTCTTTGACGGCAGCACTGTCATAGCGCAATCCCATCAAACGTTTAATTTCATAGATTGTATTTTCAGGGTTTGTAACCGCCTGATTCTTGGCAGTAATGCCGACCAACTGTTCACCGCCAGATGTCATCGCAACCACAGATGGTGTTGTGCGTTGACCCTCAGCATTTTCAATAATTTTTGGCTCTGTTCCGTCCATAAACGCCATGGCGGAATTTGTAGTTCCTAAATCAATACCTAATACTTTTGCCATTTATACAGCTCCTTTTTACGTACAGGGTTGATATAATTAAACAGATTGATGTTTTCAAGGGGTGATTTAATAATTTTATTCCTAACGTCATAAAAAAACCGCCCAAATGGGCGGTTACAAGATTTGCAGTATAATGCCTTATTTTGCTGGCGCTGCTGCGGGTGCCGCCGCAGGTGCTGCTGTCGCTGCTGCCGCAGGTTTATCGGCTTCTTCTGGCATCTTACCACCAATGATGGCGAACGCCAATTCTGCCTGGTGCAACCCCAGTTCAATACCCTTTGGCAAAACCAAATCAGATCCGTGAATGGTATCACCAATATTCAAATCTGCCAAATCAATAACGATTTTTTCAGGGATGTCATCGATTAAGCCACGTATTGCAACCTTACGAACCGCAAAGTTCAAAACACCACCCAATTTAATACCTTTGGATGTTTCAACATTGATAACTTCAACAGGAACGGTAATGTTGACGGGTTCTTTGACATTAATACGTTTAAAATCCGCATGAATAGGTGCGTCAGACACAGGATGATATTGAACATCCATTAAAACTGCATCTTCGTTACCGCCTTTCAATGCGATTTGGAATAATTTTGTCCGCAACCCCGGTTGTTTCAACAACATTTCAAAATCGTGACCATTTAATTCAATCGCGACAGGGGATTTCTTTTCGCCGTAAATCACGGCAGGAATGTTTTTAGCATTGCGAACGGAACGTGCGGCCCCCTTGCCAGCAACATTACGAATTTCTGCATTTAATTTAATTGCCATTTTATAATCCTTTTATAGCATTTTGTTTAACTTTGCATAACCTCCAAGGGTGTTATGCGGGGCACATTATGACCTAAAAAATACGAAAAATCAAGGAAATTTATTCGTTTAGTTTAACACTATCGTCATAAATATAATATTCGCCAATATGCAGATACCGTTGACTGGAACTATTTATTGTTGTGCGTTGCAAGGTCGCATTTCCAAAAAAGTCCGCAATACCGTCATTGTTGATATCAACATTTAATGATGGCGTTGTCTGTTTTGAACCCCGTAAATATAATGTTTCGTCCCCAATATGCAGTTTGCGACCACAAGATTCAATTTCAAAAACACCACTTGGTGAAAATAGATTATTCGGACATTCCATTATTCCCTGGGTCACAGTTTCAGAATATTCATATTTTCCCCCAGGGCAATAGTTATTATTTGGACAAACCACACATTCCACCCCGTCCGCCGGCAGGTAATAGCCCGCAGAACAATCGTATGAATTGCGTTCCCATTTTGCGTATGTCTTAACCGGACTTCCAATTAAATAATCATTTACACAACCACCTGCAAAATCTGTGGTTAATATTGAATTAAATATAATCCCTTGACTTTTATTTTCATTAAATGTATATGTTCCACCGGGGCAAGTATGGTCAGATAAACATTTTACACACTCAATCGCATTTGCCGGCAAATAATACCCTGGTGCACATGTATATGAATTTATTTGCCAGTGCGCAATCATAAAAGTTTCATTGTCAGCAGGTTTCAAATTATCAACATCACAACCATTGATAATATTTTGCGTAATAATGCCATCTGCAAACGAATTCACAGATAATAACACACACAACAAAAATAGCTGTATTTTACGCATATTTACATGCCTTTATTCATAAAAATTTTGATTTTCTGCAACTGGTCCTGCAATAAATTCACCTGTACCTGCATTCTCAAAAAATGTTTGCGTCACTGTATCGAACATACCAATTACATTATCTATGTTTCTTCTTACAGGAATAAAGTCATGTATTAAAATAGAACCTTCATATAATTTACAATAATATATTTTTCCTTCAAAAGGTCTATTTTGTCCACCATTTTGATTAGCACTAAACAACCATATTGGTAATGAGTTGCTTAATTCAGAATATTTAACATTGTTGTAGTTAAAATTCATTAAAATCTGACCTGTTTCCATTTCTATTAAAGTAAAGGTTTTATTCTGCATAACTCCACGCTTCAAAGTTGAAAAATCAAACCTTATAGAAGGTAGAGATGTTGCACTTGTCCCAACATTAGCATATGCTGTTTTATTACCCCCTAAGAAAAAGAGATATTGATTACTATTTGCTGCTACTCTACTACCTATAGGACATTCATCAATTGCTGTATTATTTTGTATAAATTTTATATCAAACCCAGTATTTATAGTTGGATTCATTCTTGTATTAATCCATTGTGTACCTGTACTTTCAATATATTCCGATCGTGTGTATGATATCCATCCCTTAAATGTATACCCACGTTTGGTTGGGGGGGATGGTAAAATTAAATCACCACCGATTTCACATGTTGTTTGGGCGTATGTTTCGCCATCATTTATCCAATTTATGTTTATTGTTTCTGCGACCGATGTGGTTACAAACAACAATGCACAGAATATATATCTTAAAAATCTCAACCTTTGCCCCCTTTTGTTTGTTATTCGAATGGTGGTGTATAAATGCGCGAAATACACCACCAAAAAAACCACTGATTTTATTCGAGTGGTTGGAGGTTCGAAACTATAAATTAAGAAATAGCGGGCTTATTCATTATATTCGCCGCCCTCCAACCAAGGTTGGAGTTCTTTTACGCCCGACAAAATTTTCAGGCAACTTAATTTTACGGGTTTCGACGCCCCATGCCGATAACATCTATCGACACGCGATAACTATACCAAAAAACACTGATTTATTTCAAGATAATTTTTATTTTTTCTGCAAAATCAGAAAACGTGCACGACCATATTTTTTATCGCGCAAAATATCAACATCGGGCAGGGTGGGTGTCACACTGATTGCATTGTCCTGTTCCCAAACTAAAATTGCGCCACATTTGGCGAATTTCGCCCAGCGTTTTACAAACGATGCACCCAATTCAGCATCCGCATACGGTGGATCCAGAAATACTAAACCCACATCCGCCGCATATTTTTTTATTGTCGCAATCGCATCTGCATGCACGACCCGACCGCGCGCGCCAACATTAAGCGCCGCCAAATTATCATGCAGAACGCGCAGTGATTCATCGGCAACGTCTGTAAATATAACTGTTGCGCCCGCATACCGCGACAGGCATTCCAATCCAAATGCGCCCGAACCGGCAAACGCATCCCAAACTACTAAATTATCAGTTTTTAATATGTCGTTCAGCATATTAAATACTGCAATCCGTGCACGGTTTTGCGTTGGGCGCGCGGTTGCGGGAACTTTTAGTTTCCGTCCACGAAATGCACCCGAAATAATTTGCAATTTTGAATCCATACTGTAAAGTATATCACATGGATTTGATGAAACAAACTTTAATTTTAGCCCGGCGCGCATTTAATCATGACGATGTCCCAATCGGTGCAATTATTGTTCGCGATGGCAAAGTTATTGCACGTGGGGAAAATATGGTTCAAAAAAAGCACAACCCGACACTGCATGCTGAAATTGTGGCAATAAACCGTGCATGTAAAAAACTGGGGCAAAAATTCTTGGACGATTGTGATATTTATGTATCACTTGAACCATGCGCCATGTGTGCAACCGCCATTTCTTTTGCACGCATTAAAAATATCTATTTTGCTGCACGCGACGTAAAGGGTGGGGGCATAACAGCAAACGCGAAAATTTACGACAGTGATAAACACCTGTGGAAACCAAATGTTCACGAAATATCGAAATATGCAGACGCATCTGCACAAATGTTGCGTGATTTTTTTGCACTACGTCGTGCAAATAAAAATTAATCAATCAAACTTTGCCCTGTCATCTCAGTCGGTTTATCAATATTCAATAGATCCAGGATTGTTGGTGCAACATCTGCAAGTCCACCATTGTGAACACTATAACGTTTATTAGACGCCAAAATAAACCGAACAGGGTTTGTTGTGTGTGCTGTTAACGGGGCATTTTCCTTATAATTCCACATTTCTTCGGCATTACCATGATCTGCAACGATTAAAACGGCACCACCAATATTCACAACTGTCGGAACCAATTCCGCCAATTGTTTGTCCAATGTTTGCATCGCCTGAATAGTTGCGAATTCGTTTCCAGTATGTCCGACCATATCCCCATTTGCATAATTCAAAATAACAACATCAAACCCATAGAATCTGTGCAATAATTCACGTGTTATCTTGCGCGCCGCCATCTCTGGTCGCATATCGAATGTCGCAACCGCAGGCGATGGTATCAGCACCTTATCTTCGCCATCAAAATCAATATTACGTTCCGCATCAAAAAAATAAGTAACGTGATTATACTTTTCAGTTTCGGCAATACGTAACTGTGTTTTGCCGTTTTTCGCCAGCACATCACCTAATGTGTTTATCACAGGAACATCCGGCAACAGTGCAGGGCAAAATTCATCCAAACCTTCACCATATTGCGAAAAGCACAATATATGTGCGTGTGTTGTTAATATCATACGCATAATCTGACGGGCACGATCACTGCGATAATTGCCGAACATAAAACCATCCTTGGATGTTATTCGCGTGGGGGTAATTACGGTCGGTTTTATAAATTCATCGGTTTCGCCACGATTATATGCCGCGCGCAACGCATCATCAATATTTTTTGCTGTGTATGGTGCAACACCATGCGCAATCGCATCAAATGCCAATTTTGTTCTGTCCAAATTTTGGTTTCTATCCATTGTGTAATAACGCCCCGATAAAGTTCCAAAAAACACACGACCATCATTCAAGAAATCGCCTAGTTCATTTTTTATTTTTTCAATATATTTTCCTGCGCTTTTCTGGGGGGTATCACGTCCGTCGGCAATAAAATGAATACAAACACGCGCGCCAAAACCAATAATTCGGCGAATAATTTTCAAAACCCCATCTATATCCGAATGAACCCGTCCATCAGACATCAATGCCGCAACATGAATAATTCCACCTTCATCACGAACCGTCTGTGCAAAATACCGCAAAGTCAGATTGTTATCAAAATCTGCCATTTCAAATCGGCGTAAAAATTGATTAACTATTCGTCCAGCCCCCAGCGTGATGTGTCCCACCTCTGAATTACCCATAACCCCATCGGGCAGGCCGACCGCAACACCACTGGCATCTAACTTTGAATTTGGGTAATTACGAACCAAATTATCCAGAAATGGTGTATGCGCCATCGCGACCGCATTATGATCGTGCGAATCATTAATACCAACCCCATCCAATATACATAAAACAATCGGCTTAAACACTTGTGGCACCCTCAACAGTATATTATAGCATAAAAATACAAATCTGTTGCAAAAAAAGATAAAAACAACTATAAATTAAACATAGGAACTAATTCTTGTAATAAAGGATGGCAAACCAATGGCAAATACCAATGTTACCCCCGCCGAAGTAGACCAATATGTTGGACGACGTATTCAATTACGCAGGACGATGTTGGGCATGTCCCAGAAAGATTTGGCAACACAGTGCGGGGTCACGTTTCAGCAAATTCAAAAATACGAAGCTGCCGACAATCGCATTTCTGCATCACGTTTGTTTTTTATCGGATTAGCAATGGATACATCCGTTGGCTTTTTCTTTAAGGGATTGCCGGGAAATTTACCTGAAGAAACCAAGGCAAACATGTCCCTGCGTGTTTCAGAACCAAAAATAGATGATGACCCATTTGCAAAAAATGATTCGTTGGAATTGTTAAAGTTGTATTGGCGACTGCCATCTGATGAACAACGTAAAATTATAATGGATTTGTTAACATCAATGTCTGCGAATCAATCATAATAAAAAAAAAAACGCCACTTTTGGCGTTTTTTGTCTTGTTGTTTATTATTTTATTTTGCATGCGTCCTTTATATCCGGTGTTGTGATAATATTATCTTTCGTATATTCCAATAAACATTTTTTTAGGTTATTTGGGTTATCGCATTTCCAACACACCGTAAAGGCCGCTGTTGATATCGCAGTTTTATCTTTTTGATCAACACACGTCAGGATTGCTGCATCCCAAAATTGATTTGGGTTACATTGAATAACATATCCCTCTTTGCTTCCTTGTTGTGGGTCACTTTTATCTATTTTAACACAATTATCATCGTATTCACCCGCAAAAGCATAACCAGTGGCACACGCCTTTACACATCTTTTATTATGCGATACATAACCCTGGCGACATTCTTCTGTTGCCTCGGTACATTTATCATTAGGGTTGTCAACTTCGCCACAAATATTTATTTGACGATTCCAAGAACATTTACCGATGGGATTACCATTTACATCATACACCGTTTCAGCCACAGTTTCTGTTTTTATAAGCCATTTATTTCCTTTAACAAAACGACCTGCTTTTTCCTGCGTTCCACCACAACAAAAATGCTTGCCATCAGAGTATTCATCTGTAAATTGATCACCATGATATAACCAATGTCTTTTATTGCCACCGGTAGGCGGATTTTCTTTACAAGTTTCTGCCTGACTTCCACAAAACCAATACTCATCAGAACCATGAGTGTTTACATAACACATATTATTGGTCCCAAAACCCGTCCCACTTGGACCATACGCCATACATGACGATGCGTTCAACAAAACACAAATAAATGAAAGAAATGATATAAATAAAACATTTGTTTTCATTATAAACCCTTTATTATTCATCAATATAGCATATGTTGTTTGACCATATTGCGCCCAATATGTCTTTACACCTTAATTCATAATATTCTGGTGCAAAACTGCACGTTCCCATCCTTTCGTTATACGTCACATACCCCTTGGAACCGGTTCTTTCATTTTCCATATTGCAATCAACCTTTACAGAACTTTCAACACAACGCCCCCAAGAATCTATTTTAGAATCAATACCACCCGATACGCGTGAATAAAACGCGGTTAGTGGCTGATAAGTACTATCATATGATTTATTACCCACAAACCATGTTCCGTCCAGTGACTCACATATGCCGGCTAAAACGGTATTCATTTCTACTTCAAACTCGTCCATCAAATTGGAAATAATAACCTCCGCTTTGTCCGCACTATACTCGCCACCGTCTATAGTCGTGCAAGCGAGTTTAGTATGATCCATCAACGATTGGCGTATTGCGTCTGTATTTGTTAATCTACATTTGTACGGATATGCTTGTTCACCGCTATCTGGGGTGCACAATTCATGTAACTTATTCGCCAATGCGGTATCACATGCCTCGTTAACACGAACAGTATCAACCGTATTAACAAATTTTATCAAAGTCGTCAAACCACACTTGCCCGGATTATTCAATTTTCCATTATTATCAAACTCACATGACACATCGCCTTCACCACTATACAATGCCGCACAGGCACTGACTTTCTCTGCGCACATTGACCTTGCGGCAGCAATACTTAAGCCCGTTGCAACCCCAGCTGTCGCAGTATCAAAACTTTTTAACGCTTCGGTCTGGGTGTCATAGCATTCTGTCATTGTATTAACACACGACATTTTAACTTCTTCAATTTTCTCATCCTGGGCCTGGGCAATTTCAATTAATGCAGTGCGTTTAAATTCCCGCCAAACCTGTTCTGCGATATCACGACATGAATCCAATGCACCGGCCGCGAACTGACGTTTCGCATCCAAAAACTTAGAAAACGTTGGATTGTCCCCAAGAACATCCACATCTGTTCCATCAAACTTCAAATTTATACGTTCAGTCAATTGAAATAAACGCGGTGAATAAATTGGATCACCCGTAGAATTGTTTATAAACGCCCCTGTATCATCCAAACAGTGCTTATAATCAGTTCCACACGCAGAATCCGCCAACACAGCCGACTTAACCGCAGTGATACAAGCATTCATATCACTACTGTTATGCGAACGATATTCTTCCAATCTCGCTTCGCGTAAATATTTTTCAGCAGTCCGCACAGTTTGCTTAACTTGTTCTGTTTTAGAATCAACTTTTTTCGCATACGCATTACAATCCTGGCTAATTAAAATGCTATACGAACTTTTGGCCATATTGGTCACCGCGCTATTTTCGCATGAATCAGCCACCAATTGCAAACACTGATTGTTTACAGAATTATATAAGCTAGACCCCTCTAAAGTTGATAAATCAGTACCACCACCAAAACCAAATACTGACGCCCCCGTAGTACCAGACCAAATATCACCCAAATTGGCAGAAAAATTAACATCTATTAGTCCAACGCTTTTATATGACGCACTACTATTCGTGGAAGATGCCTTGCCAGACAATAAATTTTCAATCTCGCTTAACATTTTAGACGCAGCAGTTGTGTCTTTCTTTATTGCACGTTCGCCTTCACTCGCAGAATACATGGCCTTTACCTCTGCGGCGGTTTTATCAACAGCGTTCAAACTGTTATCTTCAAATTCTGCCAGCAACGTTATTGCCTTGTCTAATTTATCTTCGGTGTTACGAAATTCTGTAAACTTATCACTGCAAAAACAACGACGATATGTATCATTAGCATTCGCACAAAACTGATCCATACAGGATGCATATGCATCACGACATGCCGCATACCCAGATCCAATCTTACTGACGTCAGAAAACACCGCAGTTGCACGCGCAACCGTTGCCGCACGTGACATATCACGACCAACATATTCGGACGACCCACCACGCGCCCCCCTTACAATCGGGGTCACAACATTGGAATTCAAACTATTATTTATATTACGTACCGCAGACCGCGCAACACGACCAACAAAATTGGAATCACCGCTATCATTTAAACGTGTTACACCACTAGTACGAACATTTGGCGCAGAACGAGAATATGAAGACGTACCACCAGTTGTACGCGCAGTATTATTATTTCCAATTGTTCGTGGGGTTGGTGCCTGTTCCGCCAAAACGTCCGCAGGGACACCCACAACCAAGAAAACAACCGTCAAAAGTATAAGTTTTAATGATTTCATTTTTTCTCTCTGCTTAAAGTATATCATTTTCACACAGGTCAAATCAACACTATTTTATTCAATGCAACAATTTACTGCATTTTTTACCCATTGTCCTAGGCGTTTAACCGTTGACATCTCTGTATTCTTGCTTGTTTTTTTGCTTTTTGTGTCATTGATTTTGCATTGTTTCATTGCGCCATCATAAAATTCAGGAACATTTTCACGAACACCCGACAAATCAATCAAATGCATATTTAATCCCCAGAATAATGAATATAAATCATACGCCTTGTCAAACATAGCATAGGCATCTGTTTTGTTGCCCGCACTCAATGCTTTGGTTCCAACCTCCATTAAACGCATGGATGCCGCCAATAAATGTTTGGATATGCACCAAACTTCGCCACCTTCGGCAGTTGATTTATCAACAATACGCGTCATCAGTTCCTTACGCATATCACGAATCGTATTAATCATATCATAAAAACCGTGTTTCTGGGTTTTTGCCCCGCTAAAAAAGAAATGTTCTTCCAAAGAAATAAGATTCATCAACGCAATAGACAAATCCTGATCAGACGACAAATCCAACGGATTGGCCTTTTTCGCCGCATCCAATTTGTTTATCATTTCGTCCAACGACAGTTTTTTAGCAGTTTTTTT
The DNA here is from genome assembly GCA_018064405.1 of Candidatus Enterousia scatequi. Taxonomy (GTDB): domain Bacteria; phylum Pseudomonadota; class Alphaproteobacteria; order Rs-D84; family Rs-D84; genus Enterousia; species Enterousia scatequi. Next base: position 37,093 of record JAGHVG010000015.1, read on the forward strand.
CATCTTTTACATCCTTTTATCTTTACCCATTTTTAACACAACGTAACACCAATCTGGGGCAACCATTTTATTATCGCCCAAAAAATCAAAGTGACCACCAACAATCCACCAAAAGGCATTACCACCTTTTGAAAAGGAAACTTTGCATGTCCGCCATTATTCTTTTTTATGTTAGCATACCATACTTCCATAACAAAAAACACAACAGATCCAACAATTATACCCAATAAAAATTGATCTATACCCCACATACATTTATCACCAAATAATACTATCGGTCTACCAGATGGGATAAAATACACCATTAATAATAACGCATAATATAAAACAAAATCCAACACATACCAAAATGCCCCCTTAACCCCACGGGAACGCATATAGTTGGCCGTCCACCCAGCCATAGACAATGTTAATCCACCCGCCCAAATACCGGTTATAACATCTTCAACACCCAACAAGCGCGCACCTTCCAATCCAGCACCAACGGCAACCGTACACACCGGACACACAGCGTACGCAGCCGGCAACACAAACACCATCGCCAATAATGCAAATAAAATGGGTGATAATAATTTCTTCATTTACTTCTTTCCTTTAACTTAACTGGTTCATTTTACCGCAAATCACCGATATAGGTCAATATGATTTTTCCACCGCACGCATATGTGCCGAACGTGCACGCGAATTGTTTGATATTTCCACATCTGATGGCAGGGCAGTTTTCAACATTTTAAACCGTGGTTCATTGGCAATCGGCAAATATGGACTGCCAGATGCCTGGGTCCAATCACGAAAAATGTTTTTCACAATTCTGTCCTCTAATGAATGAAATGTCACACAAACACATTTTCCACCAACGTTCAGCAAATCGGGAACCACATGTAAAGCACGCTCTATTTCCCCGAATTCGTCGTTCACCGCGATACGCAATGCCTGAAACACCGGTGCAACATCATGTGGATTATAAATCAAATCACGCAACTCAAATGTTGTTTTGGGTTTTGCGTCACATATGGCGCGCGCCAAAATATTTGCCTTTTTCACATCACCATAGTCGCGCAAAATCTGGGCTATTCTATCAGGCGAACTGGTTGCGATTAAATCCGCCGCACTAATTCCATCACCCGACATGCGCATATCCAATGGACCATCATTGCGAAATGAAAATCCGCGCTGGGCAATATCAATCTGCATAGACGAAATCCCTAAATCAAAAACAATCGCATCAAAACCGGGTTCTAAATCAGATATATGTGAAAATGTATTTGAAATAAATGTAAAACGGTCACCATATTCTTGTTTTATTTTCTGGGCATCAGGAATAACTGTAAAATCCCTATCAAATGCCGTCACATCGGCACCCGCCGTCAAAAATGCACGTGTATAACCACCGGCACCAAACGTTGCATCTATGATACGTTTGCCGGAAACATCCCCTAGCGTTGACAATACAGAACCAAGTAATACCGGTATATGTTTCATTATTCCACCGTCACCTTTATTCCCAATCCACGAAAATCATTAATAGTTGTTGGCAACAAAGTCACCCCCGTCGGTAACACCATAGATGCGGTTTTATCCGCACCATGCAGTGTCAACGCGACACGTGTTACCCCCCCAGATAACGTCGCCAAAGATTTTTTTATCGCCGCCAACGAATCCTTGTCCCACACATCCAGGGTAATTTTCCTGGCCACACTGGCAACCCATTGATTTAATGGAATAATAGAATCTACAAATATAGAAACCCTGTCATCACGATTTGATGTTTTCCCAGATATAACAACCAAATTTTCATTGGCTAATATTCCTGCAAACGTTGTTGCAGAATCCCCGAACGCCACCGCATCAATATTTCCATAACTATCAGATGCAGAAATCGTAATCATATCCTTGCCAGTTTTGGTTCTGCGACGGGAAAAAGATGTTACAGTCGCGGCAATCTGTACTGGTTTTCTATCACCCATATCTATCAAAGATGTACTAACCGGTAATTTAGCCCGTGATATCAGATTTTTATACTGATCCAATGGATGTGCCGATATGTAAAATCCAAGTGCCGACAGTTCGTTTTCCATACGCACCCCAAAAGACCACGGTTCAACATGTGGCAAATCATCCTTTAATCTATCTTCGGCAACATCATCTTCGGTTGTATTCGCAAATAAAGACAGCATATTTGCCGCAGCTTTACCCTTTGATGAATATGCCAAGATTATATCCGCATTCATAAATATAGATGCACGATTTGGCTCTAAACTATCCAAAACACCAACCTTAGCAAATGCTTCCAGAATTCTTTTGTTTATTATTGCACCACAACGCTTGGCAAAATCAGTCAAATTTTTAAACTTGCCATGCGCATTACGTTCGGCCACGATTGCATCGGTTGCAACCAAACCAACACCCTTAATTGCTGCCAAACCATAAATTATTTTACCATCACGCACAGTAAATAATGATTCACTTTCGTTAATATCAGGGGGAACAATTTGAATATCAAAGTTTGTTTTGGCATCATCCACAAATATTGCCAACTGATCTGTATCATTTAAATTACTGGACATAGATGCCGCCAAAAATTCGGCGGGATAGTGTGCCTTTAAATACGCACATTGGTTTGCAACAATGGAATATGCAATTGCGTGTGACTTATTAAAGGCGTATTTTGCAAATTCCTTGAACTTTTCCCACAAATCTTTTGCGGTTTGCTTGTCCAACGTCTGTTCTTTTTCACATCCTTCCAAAAACTCAACTTCCAACTGATTCAGCAATTCTATTTTCTTTTTACCCATTGCCTTACGCACAGTATCTGATTTTCCACGTGAAAATCCCGCCAATGCACGCGTCAGCATCATAACCTGTTCCTGATAAACAATAATGCCGTATGATTCTTTTAAAATAGGCTCTGCCTTAGGGTGAACATATTCTATTTTTTCTTCGCCATGCATACGTGCAATAAATTGTGGAATAAACGCGATTGGGCCCGGTCTGTTCAGCGCATTTAACGCCGATATTTCCAAGAAACTTGTTGGGTGCATTTTACGCAATGTTTGTTGTACAAAATCCGCATCAAATTGGAATATACCTTCTGTCAATCCCTGTTGCCACAGTTTCATTGTTTTTGGATCATCTGTGGGGATTGCATCCAAATCAATATTTATTCCGTGCGTCTGTTGAATCAGTTTTACCGCATATTTCAGCACGACCAACGTTTCCAAACCCAAAAAGTCAAATTTAATCAGACCAGTTGCTTCCAAATAATGCCCATCATACTGGCATGACGGCAGCGGGTTGGCAGGATCACGATAAACCGGGGCGATTTGGGTTGTTGGTCGATCACCAATAACCACACCACAGGCATGCTGACCCAAATTACGCAAAGCCCCCTCTAATTCCTCTGCAACACATACAACCTTGTTGATATCTGCATCCGTATTTAAAACATCCTGAATTTCGGACGATGAATCAACCGCATCTTTTAATGTTTTTGCATCTTGGGGTATCATTTTTGATAATCTGTCTGATTTGGAATAGGGGATTCCATAAACACGTCCAATATCACGAATTGCGCCACGCGCCTGCAAACTGCCGAATGTTATAATACGACATACAGAATCATGCCCGTATTTATCACAAATATATGCCAAAACACGTTCAATACCATTTGGTTCAAAATCAACGTCAAAATCAGGCATAGAAATACGATCAGGATTCAAGAAACGTTCAAACAGCAACCCATACTTCAGCGGATCAACATGTGTAATCCCCAATGCCCACGCAACAATAGATCCCGCCCCAGAACCACGCCCAGGCCCCGTCAAAACCCCATTATTACGGCACCATTGAATATAGTCGGCAACAATTAGGAAATACCCCGGAAATCCCATTCCGATAATGACGTCCAATTCAAATTCTGCCTGATCAAAATATGGCTTGGTATCTGTAATATTATTTTCACGCATACGTGCCTGCAGTCCTGACATTGTATTATCGCGCAGCATCTGACATTCGGTATCAAAATTATCACCGAAACGCGGCAACAACGGTTTTTCATGCACATTTACCAAGAATCCACAACGTTGTGCAATTATCACAGTATTTTCAATTGCCTCTGGTAAATCTGAAAACAAATCCGCCATTTCTTCAAACGACTTAAAATATTGTTCTGACGATTTGCGCGCGCGGGTAGGGTCAATAACTTTGGTTTGTCCCAGGACACAACTAAGCGCATCCGCAGATTCATAATTCGTATTTGCCGCAAAACACACATCATTTGTCGCAACAATCGGGATATTCAAATCGCGGGCAATATTTAAGAATTCAGGTTCGGTTTTTATTTCTGCATCCAGACCATGTCGTTGAATTTCCATATAAAACCGATTGCCGAAAATTTGTTGCAGTTGTTTTGCATAATCAGTGGCCTGTTGCACACGGTTTTCCAAAATTGCCATTCCGACTGGACCTGTATGCGCCCCAGACAAACATATTATACCATTGGCGCGCGGCGCCAGTTCATCAAATGTGACATACGGCCCCAGGTGATGATTTTCACCGCGCATATACATTATCCGGTTTAATTCGCACAGATTTAAATATCCATCATGATTTTGCGCCAGCAAAACAATCTTGGACAATGATTCTGTGCGTAATATTTTCGGATCAGCATTATGGTGATTAAAGGAAATTTCCACACCAATAATTGGTTGCAGTTTCTTTTTAGGCATCAAATCAGATAATTCCGCACACCCAGACATCAAATTTGTATCCGTCAGCGCACACGCAGACATACCTGTTGCCAAACACAATTCGGGTATATCTTTTATTTGTATCGTGCTGGCACCAACAGAAAACTTAGAATGTGTCCTAAGATGAACAAAATTTCCCATTTCCTTCCTTTGACCATCCGTTTAATGCAGTTTACCACAACAATGTTTGTATTTTAATCCAGATCCACACGGGCAGGGTGCATTACGACGCGCATCCATTCCGGCGGCCTGATTCAACGCTTCATCATGTTGGGCGCGCTGACGTTCTGTTTTGTGAACATCTTCACGGGTCAGTTCCATACGACTGATATATGCCACAGACATCAATTTAAAATTATTAATGGTGTTTTTGAATATATCCAATGCTTCACGTTTATATTCATACAGTGGATTTTTCTGGGCATACCCGCGCAATCCAATCGCAGTTTGCAAATAATCCATCTGCTGCAGGTGACGTTTCCAAACCGAATCCAATGCCCCCAGCATCATTTGGCGTGACGCCATTTGCATTAATTCCGGGCCGTACTTTTCCGCCTGTTGATTATAACGGCGCATTGCCAAATTCAGCAACGTTTCATACGCCTTGCGTTCTGTAATTTCTTCGTCTGTTTTCCATTTAGTAATATCGGTAATATCCAACGCGAATTCGCGCATCATTGCATCATGTATGCCATCCAGATTCCAATCTGACGGGCGTGTTTTTTCAGGAATATTATTTTCGCAAATCAATTCCACCACATCGCCAATCATTTCGTGCGCCAATGGTTTTAAGTCTGTTGATGTCATCAAATCATCACGCTGCTTATATACAACAACACGCTGATCGTTCATAACGTCATCGTATTTCAGCAATTCTTTACGTGCCTCAAAATATCTGGCTTCGACACGTTTTTGTGCTTTTTCCAACGCCTTGGTTATCCATGGATGCGTTATTGCTTCACCTTCTTTCAGACCCAAAGTTTTGAGCATACTATCCAATCTTTCCGCACCGAATATACGCATCAAATCATCGTCCAATGCCAAGAAAAACTTAGAATCCCCTGGATCGCCTTGCCGCCCTGAACGACCACGCAACTGGTTATCAATACGACGGGATTCGTGACGTTCTGTCCCAATTACATACAGGCCACCAGCATTCAAAACAATTTTCTTGTTTTTTTCAATACGGTCATATATTTCCTGTTTTTGTTTTTCAAAATCAGGACGGTTTTCATCCAAGTTTGCGATTAATTCTTCGGCATTACCACCTAATTTAATATCGGTTCCACGCCCCGCCATATTTGTTGCGATTGTAACGGCGGCTGGCGAACCTGCCTGGGCGACAATTTTTGCCTCTGATTCGTGCTGTTTTGCATTCAGAACTGCGGGTTTTATACCCAGTTTTTTCTGAACAATTTCAGCCAATTCTTCGGATTTTTCAATAGATACTGTTCCAACCAATACCGGTTGTTTTCTGTCCACACAATCCTTAATCTGTTTAACAATCGCATCATATTTTTCAGATTTATTGCGATAAATTTCGTCATGATGGTCAATGCGGGCAACTGGGCGATTTGTTGGAATTGACACAACGCGCAATTTGTAAATTTCTTCAAATTCAGCGGCTTCGGTCATTGCGGTTCCCGTCATACCGGACAGGGTGGGGTACAAACGGAACAAGTTTTGATATGATATGGATGACACCGTCTGATTTTCAGGTTGAACTGTCACATGTTCCTTGGCCTCAATCGCCTGGTGCAGACCACGCCCAAAACGACGTCCCGTCATAACACGCCCAGTAAATTCATCAACGATTAAGATTTCACCATTACGCACAACATAGTTCACATCTTTTTGATACAAATGGTGCGCCAACAACGATTGTTGAACATGCATAACCACCGCCGCATTTTCAGATGCGTATAAATTATCACCAACCAAAACCCCGGCACTTTTTAATAAATACGTCGCATTATCAACACCCGATTCGGTCAACGTGACATGGCGGTCTTTTTCATCAACCTTAAAGTCATCTGATTTCAACTGGGCAACAACAGCATCCACCTTGTTGTACAAATCACTAATATCTTCTGATGGACCAGAAATAATCAACGGGGTTCGCGCTTCATCAATCAAAATAGAATCAACTTCGTCAACAATCGCGTAAAAGAACGGTCGCAAAACCTGTTGTTCCTTGGAAAACTTCATATTATCGCGCAGGTAATCAAACCCCAATTCAGAATTTGTAACATACGTAATATCACAGTTATAGGCGACGCGACGTTCTTCATCGGTCATATCGTGCTGAATAATACCAACCGACAGCCCCAAGAACCGATAAATTTGTCCCATCCAATTTGCGTCACGATTCGCCAAGTAATCATTAACAGTAATCAGGTGTGCGCCTTTGCCATGCAAAGATTTCAAGAACATTGCCAGCGTTGCAACCAATGTTTTACCTTCACCGGTTTTCATTTCTGCGATTTGACCATTATTCAAAACCATACCACCAATCATCTGAACATCAAAGTGACGCAACCCCAGCGAACGAATTGATGCTTCGCGTACCAACGCGAACGCATCCGGCAAAATATCCTTTTCTTTTTCACCATCTGCCAGACGTTTTTTCAGCACACCCGTTTGTTCACGCAACTGATCGTCAGTCATATCGTGATATTTAGGTTCTAAATCGTTAATCAGGGATACCGTTTTATTGTATGTTTTTACAATTCTATCATTGGCCGAGCCAAACACTTTACTAATAATATTTACCATTGTCTTTCCTTAAATCTAATACAGAACTTATAGCAATTTTACATTTTGCGGTCAAGTCACTTTATGATATAATCCCATTGGAAAAATAAACAAGTGCAAACGCAATTTTTTTTGATATAATTGGCTACAAAAATAGAATAGGGGGGCAAAAATGCAAAATCAAAAAGTTCAAGATTTATCCGTTTCAGATATTACGAGTGATGTTTACACCATCGCCCCGACGCAAATTGAATATATTGCGCGCACGTTTGGTAATGCGGTTGCAGACACAATGAACATGCGTGCATTTGCATCCAAAATACGTGCGATTGCTACGGATGCACTACGCAGCGCACTAAACAATGCAAAGCACATGGGCGAAACAAAGTAAATTTCATAATTAAATTTGCATTTATAAAAAAAGTTGATATAATTGTATCCATTCGGGGTGTAGCTCAGCCTGGTAGAGTACTTGGTTTGGGACCAAGGTGTCGGAGGTTCGAACCCTCTCACCCCGACCATGAAAATTCAAGCCGCCATTTTGGCGGTTTTAATTTTTATCGTTGGTGTATCAGGTTCGGCGTTGCGACGAAGTTGCCCAGGTTCGACAATGAGTAGGATTGCTTCGCTGCGCTCGCAATGACAAAGAGGAAACACTGAATGACATCCAGGGGACAAGAGTAAAAGCAATATATGATTTTTATAAAAACATCATAGTCCCACCGAACCGAACAAGCCCTCTCGGAGCGAGGAATAGGTCTGGCCATAGTGAGCACACCCCCATGCACAAACGTAATCACAAGGATATCCTTGTGCGACGGCATCAGTAAAGAACACCCATTTAGAGCCAACCGGTTCCGTCATTTTGCACCAACAATATCGACCAGTACTAGTTTGACTAAAGTTTTCATTTGTGGGCGTCGCCCCTGTACCAGGTGTGCTATTACATGATGCTATGCCCTTGATTTTTCCATACCTAAATGTTACACCCCATGTTCCCGGTTCGGCTAAACTATAGGCACCTATGTTTTCTGTATCCCCAGTAAAATCCCAAGAACCATTGTCGGTCCCGTTTGTTGACGGATCTATGCACTGACTAAATCCGATGTCATATTGACCAGCTGGACACGATAAGCGTGCACTATCATCATAGATATAATAGGTTGATCCATTATATGTAGATTTGTATGATTTTGTTACGCCATCCGACATCTTATGTGACGTTGTTGACATATTACCAAACAAATTCGGGGTTCCATCGTTATCTGTATCAACCTTCAACGATGGGGTTGTTTTCTGGGTAGTGCGCAAATACAGCACATTATCACCCAAATGCAATTTACGTCCACAATCGCCAGCTTCATCCGCACCCGTACCATAACCAATCGTGGTCAGACCCGCAGGACACTGATTACGTTCAGATACTGAACCATAATTCACACTATGTGCATCCTTGTAATACCCTATACCAACATTTGTGCATGCTGCATTTGCTGTTGATACATATGTCCCTGCGCCACAATTCGTATAACATGCCGCTGCACCACCACTATTGCCATCGCTACTATTCGGATAGTCGGTTGGACACACAGGACAGGTTGCACCATCAACATAATACCCAGAGCCTGCAGTCACTGTCTTTACCGTCTTGGTACAACTCTCACTCGTTGTGCCACTTGTCGAACCATCGCCATTTCCACTGGTGTTCGAATACTGTATATATGTGCTGCCATCGCAAGAACAATCATTATATGCTGTTACTGATGCACATCCTGATGGTGTTGTTGCATTGTTTTTGGTACAACTTGCTGTTCTGGTCGTATAACATGATGTTATTGCCTGCGAACCCGCACTGCTGTTCGGATATGCAGTTGGACATGCAGAACATGTTAAATAATTCGAAGAAACCGGGCCCGCAACAAAACTGCCACTGCCTGAATTGCCATAGAACTTATCAGTCACTGTATCATACATTCCAATCGCACCATCACTGTTACGTTTCGCTGGGATAAGATTCTGCTTCAAAGTCAAACCATCTTGCCATATTTTACTGTTAAATACCTGCATGCGTACATTTCTATTATCAATACTATCAACAGTATTCATAGCGAATATTAGCGCAGATTTGGTGTTTTCAAAAACAGTTGTATTCCCATTAGCTCTCAATAATGTATCGTTATAAAAAAAACCATCTCTTGATAAAGTTATTTTTGATTTGTCTGTAGCAATAGCACTTGGGAAAACATAGCTTGTATCTACTGAACCAAAATTAAAAGCATACGTTTTAGTTGAATCAACCCACACAGCATATTTATTTACAGAACCATAATCCGCTCTATAACCAAACAAACACTCGGGGCCACTAAAAGGTGATATATATTTAAGTGTAATAT
>JAGHVG010000027.1 GCA_018064405.1 Candidatus Enterousia scatequi
CCCTGTGTCGCGCGCTTCGCTTGCGTATCCTGCGCTATGCTTCGGATTCATTGCGAGCAATGCGAGCGACACAGGTAAAACATACGCATCATAAAAAAACAACCGCCCAATCGGGCGGGGTTTTATCATTATGTCTTAATTGATTAACGACGACGGAAAGAACCCTGTTGGGCACTGCTGCTGGAACGTTTTGATAAATAGCGTGCCGCAATTAAAACCAACCATTCAACTGATAATGCCGCCAATGCCAGCAATTTGTTCTGAATACCGTCAAGTAACCACAACACATAAACCAACTGTGCAACAAAAGAAATATACAAAATACCAAATACACCGGTAAAGAATACTTTCTTGATTTTTCCAAACATTTTTTGTCCTTTTATTTTATTAATATACAAATATGTCGGGTTTCTGGTGCCAGGTACCCGACGACCCCGCAATCGCTTAAACGAACGTGGCTAACAATCGCCAACCACATTCAACGCCATCTTAGGCAGCCATTGCAAAGCGAACATTGTCGTTCGCAGCGATTCTATCGCCATTCATTTTTTATTTGGTCTTTTACGACACCACGTCGGATTCACCCAATTTGTCTTTCATCATCTGTCGAATCTAAACACCCCCGTAATTTTTATTGGTGGAGGTGCCGGGCACTGCCCCCGGGTCCATAATGACTATTTCACAACGGATTCAGAATCATCACTGTTATACACAGCAGGTTAATGATAAATCTTTTTATTTGAATTTGCAAGTTTTTCGGTTATAATCCCCGAAATATAAGGCAAACAATATGAAATTCTTAGATAAAGCAAAAATTCATATCAAGGCAGGCGATGGTGGTAATGGTGCCGCTAGTTTTAGACGCGAAAAATATATTGAATTCGGTGGCCCAAATGGTGGCGATGGTGGCCGTGGTGGTGATGTGGTGTTTGTTGCGGTTCCAAATGTCAATACGTTGATTGATTATCGGTTTAAAACAAATTTTGTCGCACAACGTGGACAAAACGGTATGGGCAAAATGCGGACTGGATATTCGGGCGAAACACTGGTTTTGCCGGTGCCAACAGGAACGGTCATTTTGTCTGAGAATGAAGAAATTGAATACGCTGATATGAATACTGACGGTATGGAATATCGCGCGGCACGTGGTGGAAATGGTGGGTGGGGAAATTTGCATTTCAAAAGCCCAACAAATCGCGCACCACGTCAGGCCAATGATGGCTTGCCCGGTGAAGAAAGAACCGTTGTCCTGCGGTTGAAATTGATTGCAGATATTGGCTTGGTCGGTTTCCCAAATGCCGGGAAATCAACATTGTTGGCGGCGGTCACATCTGCACGCCCAAAAATCGCAAATTATCCATTTACAACACTTAACCCCCAGTTGGGTGTAATGTATGCACATAACCGCGAATTCGTGTTGGTTGATTTGCCCGGATTAATAGAAGGCGCACATACCGGTGTTGGCTTGGGCGATCGTTTCTTGGGACATGCCGAACGGACAAAAATGATTCTGCATGTGATTGATGGAACAGAACCTGATTGGGCAGCGCGATATGCGGCAATACGTCATGAAATGGATTCATATGGTGGGGGATTGTTAAATAAACCTGAAATAGTTATTATAAACAAGATTGATGCGGTTGATGCTGATGATTTGGCGGACCGTATGACGGCATTCAAAAAATCATTTGGCCGTAAAAAGAAACCTGAAATTATTACTATCAGTGCGGCAGGGCGAATCGGAATAGATGAAATGATAAAAGTTGTTGAGCAGAAATTTATAGTATTGACTGATGCAAAATAAACAAAATCTTTATAAAATTAAGTATAATAAGTATAATACTGATTGCGTTGCGGGTGCTGATGCGTATAAATCTGATGGAACGGTTGTTAAACTGCAATCGGTCGCATATAAAAATGTTAGATTTATATCTGGGGCGTGGCGTGTTCAAAATCGGTTTGACCAACAGGTTGTTCATGTGCGTAATCTGGATGTTGTTCTGGGACAACGCCTGCCGGTAAGCGAAAAAAATCATTTTGAATATTTTGCGGCAAAAATGGTTGGGGAAAATTGCTATGGCAAATATATGGTTGATGCCCCTGCTGGGTCGTTGATTGTCGCAAAATATGACACAGACCAAGGAACGTATTGGGCGTATGGCAAGACAATAGAACAGGCGCGTGCGTTTATGGGAATAAAACTGTATGATGAATACTGCGAATTGATTCATCGCGCCATATGTTCTGAACGCCAGAAATAATACATTTGATTTATGTATGCGTGTTTGTTATACTTGCCATCATATTTAAAAAGGAGATATGAAAATGGTATCGTTGAAAGGAACACAAACAGAAAAAAATATTCTGATGGCATTTGCTGGTGAATCACAGGCGCGTAACCGCTATACATTTTTTGCATCTGCTGCAAACAAAGAGGGTTTTCAGGCAATTGCAAAAATATTCTTGGAAACAGCAGAACACGAAAAAGAACATGCATCACGCTTGTTCAAGTTTTTAGAAGGGGGCGATTTAGAAATAACCGCATCTTTCCCTGCGGGTAGGGTTGGAACAACACTGGAAAATCTGAAGGCATCTTCATATGGTGAACACGAAGAAAATACTGAAATGTATCCGCGCTTTGCACAAATTGCAGCCCAGGAAGGGTTCCCTGCAATCGCTGATATTTTCAAAAACATTGGTCATGCAGAACGTTATCATGAATCACGTTTTCGCGCGTTGGCGGATGCGATTGAAAATGGAACATTGTTTAAATCTGACAAGATTGTGATGTGGCGTTGCACAAATTGTGGTAATTGGCATATCGGAACAGAGGCACCAACGGTTTGCCCAGCATGCTTGCACGAACAGGGATACTTTATCAGCGAAGGTATCGCAACACGTTGTGACACAAACGAAGGTTTCTGTGAATACGTAAATATTGACGATTAAGATATTTTTTATGTCGTTATGTTAAAACCGCCTGATTAGGCGGTTTTAAATTTATTTGTTTAATCCCAGATGTTCATAACCACTGTCGGTTACGATACGACCGCGGGGGGTGCGCTGGATTAACCCCAGTTGCATTAAGTATGGTTCAATTACATCTTCTATGGTGTCAGATGGTTCGGATAATGCCGCAGCTAAGTTTTCAATACCAACCGGTCCGCCAGCATAGTGTTTTACAATTGTTGTCATGTATTCGCGATCAATTTCATCCAAACCGCATGCGTCAATGTGTAACTGGAATAGGGTGGTTTTTATTACGTCTGGGGTAATTGTGTCGCTGTGTGTTGCCGCCGCGAAATCGCGTGCACGTTTTAACAAACGATTTGCAATACGTGGCGTTCCGCGTGACGAATTTGCCAGTATTTTTGCACTGTTGAAATCAATGCTGGTCCCCAAAATGGTCGCACTGCGCATAATGATTTTTGCCAAATCATCAGGTGGATAGAACGTCAGACGCAAATCAATTCCAAACCGCTCACGTAAAGGATTTGATAATAAACCTGTGCGTGTGGTCGCGCCAACCAATGTGAATGGTGGCAAATCAATTCGGACAGATTTCGCAGATGGGCCTTCGCCCAACATTATGTCCAATTTGAAATCTTCCATCGCAGAATACAGGACTTCTTCTATAGCGGTCGGCAAACGGTGGATTTCATCAATAAACAAAACATCCATTGGTTCTAATGCCGTCAATATTGCTGCCAAATCGCCTTGCTTGGTAAGCATGGGGGCAGATGTCGCACGGAAATTAGTGCCCAGTTCGTTTGCAATAATGTGTGCAAGGGTCGTTTTCCCCAACCCCGGTGGCCCATATAATAAAACATGATCCATGGATTCCCCACGATTTTTCGCCGCATTTACAAATACAGACAAATTTTGTTTTAAACTGTCGTGCCCGATAAAATCGTTCAGTGCCTTGGGACGAATGGTGGATGCCATTTCGTCTGGGATTGTGGGATCAAGAAATCTGTCTTGTGCATCCATATGAATATAACCTTATAATAATTTAGTGTCTTCGTTTTCGCGACCAACGTACGCTTTCAGGTCATTATACATCTGACGCAGGTCAGCAGGTTGGGAATAATTTGCATCTGCGTTTTTAACGCGTATGGTTTCCAGATCTATTTGTGCCTGCTTTTTCAAAATTTGGGTCAAATGCGTTCCAAATGCATGTGCATCATCAGATTCAGCCGTTCCCTGTAACAGTAGCCCACGATTTGGTCGTGGCGATAAAAATGTGAAATCTGTGGTGCTGGGATCGGGGGAAACCAATGCGAACCCGGATACTTCGGGTCTGCGCATCATTGCCTGTAATACGTACCATGCACCCAAACCATGCCCAGCCAACCAAATACGGTCACTGTCTTCGTTTTTATTTTGAATCCAGTCAATAACAGTTGCGATATCCAGCATGTTATCGGCTGTGGTACCAATTGATCCTTCGGAATCGTTCACGCCACGATAATTAAAGCGTATAACCGAAAAACCAATATCCATAAATGCACGAAACATAGCGTATGATACACGATCATTCATGTGATATTTTTGATGTGGATTTCCAGATAACACAACCGCCAAAGGTGCGGCCGGCGCGTCTGATTTATGATAAACTGCGTGCAGTTTGCCTGCATCGCCTGTAATAATTATATCAACCATTTTTTACACCATTTTATCTTTGCTGTAACATTTATAGAACAAAAGAAACGCAAATTTCAATAAAAATATTTTTGTTTTGACATAACCTGATGGAATGTATTAAAATCACACTAAAAGAGAAAAAGGATTTTATTATGCCAAAGTTTCTATATATGGCTATATTAACTGGGTTGTTCGCGATGGGTGCACGTGCAGAAGATGTGTTATATGATGGTGGTTTCCAAACTATTTATACTGAAACGCCGGTGCAATCGTATTATGCATATCCTGATGATCCAAATTTTATTCCTGAAACTGAATTTATGCAGCGCGATGATAGTTTTGATTACGATCAAAATATAATTGATGTTCAGAATGTGTTTGCGAACATGAATCCTGGGGTTGCCTTTGCGGATAGGCCGACTGTTATTTGTCGTAATTTTGGTTGCACACGTTTAAATGATCATATTACGCGAACATTTTTGTTTAACAGTTTGGCGAATATGTTCATGATGAACGCACATTCACGTGTGTATATTTGTGAAGCAGATCCTTTTTCGCGCGATTGCTTGCAATCTGGAATATCTTTCCCAGTGCGCAGTGGAATTGCAAATGCGATTGTTAAAATCCCCAAGGCATCTGTGTCCCAGGTTAATATTTCAACGGGGTTGTCGCGTGCAACTGTCGGAATGACTTACGATTTCTTAATAAACGGGATTGACCGTAAATGTGAACAGACTGTTATGGACATAGTTGTTCCTGTAAATTCCCAGGCAACACTGTCTAATCGTGAATTTTCATGTAATTTGTCTAGTGATGGTATCAGCAGTATATCATTGCTGGTAAATATTGACTATATTGATTTGGATTATGGTATTTTGGGTGGATATTATTCGTTTGGTATGCAGGGTGCAACAACAGGTGGTGGAACAGGGTATGCGTTGTTCAAAACAGAATATACAACGGGTGGTATGCAGTTTAAGGCCGCTGTGAATGAAGATGCATTGGGAATGAACAATCGTGTCATGACAATTCAGCCGGGGGAATATGCCGTTGGTCCTGCTAGGAAATAATGAACAAGGTTATTTTAATTATAGATGATGACAAAGTGTTGCGGGAAACGTTGGCCCGTGGTTTGCGTAATGTTGGATTTTCTGTGATATGTGCAGATTCTGCAGAAAATGGTTCAGATGTTTTGTCGCGTGTTCGTGTTGATGTGATTATCCTGGATCGTATGATGACGGGGCAAGATGGACTTAGCTTTTTGAACAATCTGCGAAAATCAGGGGATAATACGCCTGTGATAATGTTAACGGCTATGGGTGGGGCGGAAAACGCCATAGATGGCCTGTCAGGTGGGGCGGATGATTATATGGCAAAACCCTTTCAGTTTCAGGAACTGGTTTTGCGGATACAGAACATTGTCAGAAAGTCCGCTGGTGCTGGTAATGTGCGCGTTTTGCCGGCTGGGTTGACAATTGTTAAAGATGAATTCTTTACGGATAACGGTAGTTGTAGATTGGATTTATCGGGTGAAGAAAAAAAATTGCTGAATGCGCTGGTTTCGCCTGTTGGAAATATAGTGGCTGCGTCGCCGATGGTTGCAAAACGCTTGCGAACCAAATTAAATGTTGTATTATCAAATGTGGATATTGTGACTGTGCGTGGGCGCGGTTATAAAATCATAGATAAAAACGGTGAATAAATGCGGTTGTTACCACGTAGTTTTTTATGGCGAACAATTTTAATGGTGTTAATACCATTGGTTGTTGTGTTGACGATTATAGCCAATGTGTTTTTTGGTAACCATTGGTCGCGTGTTCATGATACATTGGCGCGGACATTGTCGGGTGAAATTGTCACAATGATGAATTTTATTGATTCTGGGAATATGGCTGCGATGGAATCTATGGCGCATGATGTTGGGATAAATGTGTCAGTAAATGGGTCTTTAAATCGCCCAGCGCGTAATGATAATGATGCGATGGAGGTTGGAAAACTAGCATCTGCATTGTCTGGACAATTAAAGCGTGATGCTAATATTTATATAGATAAACCAAAGCGTTTATTATTCGTTGATGTGCCAATGAAAGATGGACGAATCGCTACATTTGCAACGTCATTACGCAGGGTTTATTCCACCAGTACAGAGGTATTTATTATATGGTTGGTTGGATCGTTGTTGATAGTATCTGTGTTAATATCGCCGTTTATAATAGTGCATTCGCGCAGTATTCGCCGTATTGCCCAGGCGGCCAATAGGTTTGGTCGTGGATTGGATGCCCCTGGGTTTGTTCCAACGGGGTCGCGTGAAATTCGTGAAGCAGCATCGGCAATGATTAATATGAAAGAACGTTTGGATCGTTATAACAGAACCAGGACAGATATGCTAAATGCTGTTAGCCACGATTTAAAATCACCACTTGCACGTATGCGTTTGGCAATTGAAACCGGGGCAGAGGATAAACAGGCATTACTGCAAGATATTGATCGCATGTCGGAAATGATAAATGGGTATTTGTCTTTTGCACGTGGCGAAATGCCAGAAATAGAACAAATAACAGAATTGCCGGCAATGCTGACCCGTATTGCACGTGATAGTGCGCCTGATAAAAAAATTGAATTGAATTTTCCTGATATGCCTGCACAGTTTTATGCGCGTTCCATGGCGTTAACACGTGCGTTTGGTAATATAATTGAAAATGCTGCGCGATATGCCAAACACAAAATTAAAATCACAGAACGCGATACAGACGAAAGTGTTCAAATAACCATAGAAGACGATGGACCTGGTATTCCGGATGATAAAAAGTCAGATGCATTGCGTCCGTTCGTTCGCCTGGATGCTGCGCGTGGCAAGGATACAGGTGGAACAGGTCTGGGGTTATCGATTGCACAGACGGCGATTGAAAATCATGGGGGTCAGTTATTCTTGGAAGATAGCGATATGGGCGGCCTGTGTGTGCGTGTTGTATTGCCAATATAGGGAAAAGACAAATGAATTTATATAAATATGTTTCTGATGCTATAAATGATAAATTGGGTTTTAAGGCGAATTTGGAAATGCCGCGTAATCGTGATTTTGGGGACTTTTCAACGAATGCCGCCATGGTTGGTGCCAAGGTTGCACATAAAAATCCGCGGGAATTGGCAAATGAAATATTGCCGCGTTTGCAGGAACTGGATTTTGTTGAAAATGCAAGTGTTGCGGGGCCTGGGTTTATAAACATAAAATTGCGTGATGATTTTGTTTTACAGAACGCATCTGCACCAAAACAAATGCAGGTTGCCAAACCATTGGTGTTGGATATGGATTATGGTGCATATAATGTTGCAAAATCGTTACACATTGGGCATTTGCGGACATCTATTGTTGGTGATACGTTTAATAGAATTTCTAAATTTTTAGGTCACAAAACGTTTTCGTGGAATCACATGGGGGATTGGGGCAAACCAATGGCACTGGTTATTGCGTGGATTGAACATTTGCATCCTGAATTACCTTATTTTAAGGATGATTTTAAACCTGGCACCAAGATTGATTTTGATATAGATCCGAAAGAATTGAATACTTACTACCCATTGGCGAGTAAGTATGCCAAGGAGAATCCTGAATTTCAGGCGCATGCACAACAGATTAAGGCATGTTTTCAGGATGGACATGCTGGATATTTTGCTTTGTACGAAAAGTTTTTGGCAATATCACTAAAAATGATGAACGATACCGTAAAACGTTTGAATATCCTGCCATTTGATTACGATTTGGGTGAACGCAACGCGGCAAAGTATTTGGGTGATGTTGAAAAAATTTTGCGTGCTAAAAATTTGATTCAGGAAAGTGATGGCGCCCAGGTTATTGTGGTAAAGCGTGATACAGATACTGCGCCAATGCCACCATATATGTGGACCGATTCGCGTGGGGCGGATACGTATGATTCAACGGACTTGGCGGCGGTGTATTGTCGTAAATTAACGGACAATCCTGATAAATTGATATACTTTACCGATTTACGCCAGGGGCTGCATTTTGAACAGTTGTTCCGGGCGGCCGAATTGGCGGGTATTTATCCATACAGTGCATTTGAACATATTGGATATGGCACGATAAATGGTTCAGACGGCAAACCGTTTAAGACGCGTGATGGTAATGCTGCGGGGTTGGATGATATTTTGGATATTGCCAATGAGGCGGTGCGTGCGCGTGTTGCGGACAGTGGCAAGAATTTAGATGATAAAACAATATCGCAAATTGCATTGGCGGCGGTTAAGTTCAATGATTTACTGCACGATGTAAAGTCAGATTATATATTTGATCCAGCGCAAATCACCAGTTTTGAAGGTCGCACTGGACCATATGTGTTATATACAGCGGTTCGGTTGAATAGTGTTTTAAAACGTGCAGATTCCGCGAACGTATTGCCATGTTATAATTTGACAACTGATGAACGAAATTTGCTGATTCAGGTTCTGGATTTTGAACGAACACTGGAAACAGCGTTTGAAAATCGCGCGACTGATATGATTGCAAATTATGCGTATGATTTATGCCAGTTGGTAAATACATTCTATCATAATTGTCCGATACTGCGTGATGATGTTGATACTGATACGCGGGCAGGGCGTTTGTATATTGCGCGTATTGCGCGTGACACATTGGCAACGGTGATTAATTTAATGGGACTGGAAATTCCGTCTGAAATGTAAAAAACGCCCAAACGGGCATTGTTTTTTTATGGTTATACAATTTTAAAAATATATACAAAAAAACAAACGATTAAATACGAAAAACTGGTGCAAAAAAAACTAAGGTTTAAAGTCAACCACTTTTTGCATAATTTTGTTGTTGTTTAAAAATACGCTATAAGCCACAGTGGATGTGCGTTTGCGCTGTTTTTATGGGTATTGCCTTTTGGGTGCCTGATGGAGTGGTGCAAAAACCTTGGTTTATGTACCATTTTTATCACAGGAATCTAAGGGAGACAGCACAATGCGCAAATACATATTTACACTGGGGATGATATTAACAACAATCATTATGCCAGCATATGCATCGTACTGGTCGCGAGATGCCGCAGACGTCCGGACCGATCCATCACGCACCACACCGGCCAAGGAAATATGCCCTGACGATTGTGCAGCGGGTTCGTGTTGGTTGCCCAATGGTACATATTACGATAACAAAGGGACATTTACCGAAACATGCAGTAACTCTTGTTCGAGTGGTCAATATGATATCGGATTTAGTAGTTGTGTCAAGCTAAGTACGAATGGTACAGCATTGGGTTCTTGGGATTTTGGTGGAAGCAAGAGTAATATAAATACCTATGGCTTAACTGCAGGTGGTCAATGGGCAGCAGAATTTAGTTATGGTATAGTAAAAGGTTATAGCATCATGTAATACAACATCGGGTACACGCGGTGACACCACTGATACAGAATTTAGTAATGCAGCAAATGGACAATATTGCTGGTGTAAGATGACGAATCCTTCTGCTTCGCGTTGTGGGTGTTCTATGACGCCTACCACAATAATGGTTGCGCATACAATTGTGCAAATGATCGTGGGAGCCTTTTCAAGGATCATACCGACTTCCGGTCGGCTGTTTTTGGGTCGGTTGAACAGTAAAAACATGAAGACAAATCGTAAAAATGTCAGAAATCTGCGGGTCAGGGCGGGTTTTGGCGTTTTTTGGTAAAATGTGCGATTTTTGCATCTGGTTTTTTACAAAAAAACGAATAAAAACAGTAAGTTGTATGTTATTGTTAAATTAAGGTGATAGGAAAGGGTGTTGCGTGGCTATTTTTGTGCAATATGCACAAAATGGGCAGTTGGTGATGTGCACAAAAACACCAAAAACATAAAATTTGTTTGCGAATAAAAAT
Source organism: Candidatus Enterousia scatequi (assembly GCA_018064405.1). Taxonomy (GTDB): domain Bacteria; phylum Pseudomonadota; class Alphaproteobacteria; order Rs-D84; family Rs-D84; genus Enterousia; species Enterousia scatequi. The sequence continues at coordinate 10,525 of JAGHVG010000027.1, forward strand.
ATTTTATAAAAAATTTTTTCAGAATTTTTTTGTAAAAAATTCAAACAAAATTATTTGCGGATTTGATAAGTATGAAATTTATTATTTTGATGTGAATATTTTGCTAAATAGTTATGTGGTTTTTGTATTTTCGTATAATTATATTAAAAACCTGAATTTGCGCCACCCATCATAATTAAAC
>JAGHVG010000021.1 GCA_018064405.1 Candidatus Enterousia scatequi
TTTTTATTTACTGTTCTCTAAATGGATATAATAATTATTTATGCGGTTGGGTTAGCGTAGTAATACAATTGGGCGTATTCTTCCATTATTTCTATTGCTAATCTGGACGTTTGTTTGCCATGTTTGTACCATTGCAACAATGCCAAATGAATCGTATCTTTTAAATCCCCAAAGTCTGCTAATTCCCAATCTATGAATCCGGTTATTTTCATTGTTTTTGGATCTATCATAAAATTAGCCCATATGTCACATTGACACCATCCATATAAAAAATCAGGTTTCAAATTCTTGGATGGTTTTAGATCCTCTATTTCTTTTGGGTCGTGTTTTGCTATTACATATAAAAAGTTTGCTAATTCTTGTGCAATATAAGGTCTGTATTTGGCGATTTGCTTTTCGGTAAAATCGGTTAATACTTTCCCAGGGATAAATTCGTATTTACGAACGATTATACCATTCCATTCTATTAATTCCACTTCTGGTATTTTAATAGGAGATATGTTTTTAAATGCGTCAACAATTCGTTTTTCCCTGATGGCAAGGTTTTTATTATCTGACATCCGGCGGTCCCAAAGTGGAAATTTGAACACCCATTGTTGGTTTAAAATAATTATTGCGTTAAAGCCCCCCCATCCAAAACAAAGTTTGTATTTATATGGAATGTGATTATCTGTTGCGTATTGCTTTACAAAATTCTTATATTTCTGGATTAATTCAGAATAGCAAATTTTTGCACGTACTGCATGTCTTGTGGTTCTTGATGGTATTGTTCCGCATACCATGTTTGCAAAAAGTTTTCTAAATGTTGAAGGCATTTTGTTCACTCATTTGTATATATTTTTTTTGTGTTGCAGGGCCAATACCAGATTTGGTCATTTTGTGACTAACTTTATATAATCCATAAAATGCCACTGTGATATCTGTCCAAGAAACCCATTCCCAATCTATAATACCGGTAATTTGCATGGTTTTTGGATTGATTAAGATATTACTGCACATGTCTGTATTAACCCAACCACCGTTTTTTTTCGTGCTTTTGAATTCCAATAATTCCTGGGGGTCTGCAATATACACACTGTGGATAATGTTAGCCAGTTGGGTTGTTAAGTCATCCATATATTTCGTGATTCGGCGCAAAGGCATTTTTACAAGTAATTTTCCTGGGATAAAAATTTGTTTGTAAAACACGTATTTCCCGATGGTTAGAATTTCTATCTGTGGAATTTTAACTTTGCAAAATGGCCGCAATGCATCGGTTATCTTTTTTTCAGCCGATATGCGGGGGTGTATAGTGTTAGCATTGTGTTTTCTGATTTTATATACAATTTTGTTATCAAATATGAATGCCAAACTGCCGCCACCTTTGCATAGTTGCATGTGCTGTTTTTTTAATTCTGGGAATTTAGCATAAAGGGTCATTAGTTTGTCACCATATCCAAACAGTGTTACGTCACGAAAATGCTGACGCCATGTTTTGCATGGAATTAAACAACTGAAAATATAACCTGTATCAAATAATAATTTCCACATAATTATCTTGGGTCCTTAACAAGGAATAGAATACAATGTATTTGTACCAAATACAATAAAAAACACCGGCAGATGTATGCCGGTGTGTATCTGCGTTTCTATTATTAGAATTTATATTGAACGCCCAATGAAGCTTCCCACATGCCTTTCATAAAATTTATATCACCTTCAACAATGGATTTTTTTTGTCAGATTTTCATTTGAATCGTGTTTCCACATAACATAATATCCTGTGACACAAAATAAAATGTGTAGAAAACAAAAAACGCCCATCTGGGCGTTTTTTAATCATAGCTTTCGGCAAAGCGGTATGCTTTCTTGCGCCTGCCACTGTCCAGTTCTTTTTTGCGCAGGCGAATTGTTGAAGGCGTAACCTCTACTAATTCGTCATCTTGAATATATGATAATGCTTCTTCCAGTGATATTTTGCGCGGTGGTGCCAAGAATAGTTTTTCATCGGCGGTCACACTGCGGACGTTGGTTAATTGTTTACCCTTGACCGGATTAACCTCTATATCATTTTCCTTGCTGTGTTCACCAATAATCATACCTGAATATACTTCTGTTTGTGGACCAACGAATAATGTACCACGTGGTTCCAGATTGTGCAGGGCATAGGTTGCAGTTTGACCCGCCTCCATCGAAACCAAAACGCCTGGCCGGTACCAATCAATTGGACCGCGATATTCATCATATTTATCAAATACACGATTCATAATTCCTGTGCCACGTGTATCGGTTCTGAATTCAGATAAATACCCGATTAAACCACGTGATGGTGCAGAAAATACAATACGTGTTTTCCCAGCCCCAGATGATTTCATTTCGGTGATAATTGCTTTGCGCTTGGTCATCTTTTCGATAACTGTTCCGCTGAATTCGTCATCAACGTCAATAACAACTTCTTCTATTGGCTCCAGTTTTTCACCATTAGGTCCCGTCTGCATAACAACGCGTGGGCGCGACACGGACAGTTCGAAACCTTCACGGCGCATTGTTTCAATTAAAATACCCAATTGCAATTCACCACGACCAGATACTTCAAATGCTTCGTTATTATCGCTTTGACTGACGCGCAGGGCGATGTTTGTTTCGGCCTCTTTAAACAGGCGTTCGCCAATCATACGTGATGTTAACTTTTTACCGGATTTCCCAGCCAATGGCGATGTGTTCACAAAAAACGTCATGGTCAGGGTTGGTGGGTCAATTGGCATAGCCGGAATTGGGTCGGTGACCGATGGATCACATAGGGTGTCCGCCACAGTTGCCTTAGAAAATCCGGCAATAACCACAATGTCACCGGCAGACGCGCTGTCGCGGGAAATTTTTTGGACACCTTGGTGTTCAATAATTTTTGTAATTTTGGCGTTTTCTATGAATTCGCCGTTCATATTTATTGCTTTTACTGTCTGACCAACCTTTACGGTTCCTGATTCGATTTTGCCAGTTAAAATACGACCAACGTATGGATCTGCTTCCAATGTGGTGGCCAACATTTTAAACGGGGCATCTAATTGGCAGCGGTCGCCGTTGCAATCTGGGGCCGGAACGTGATCAACAATTAGTTGAAATAGTGGGGTTAAATTCTTGTGTTCGTTGTTTATGTCGTTTAAGTCGCGAATCGCCCAACCATCACGCCCACATGAATATAGGTATGGAAAATCAAGTTGGGAATCCGTTGCACCCAATTTATCAAACAGGTCAAATGTTTCAGTTAAAACTTCGTCTGGGCGCGCATCACTGCGGTCAATTTTGTTGATGCAAACAATTGGGCGTAGCCCCAGTTTTAATGCCTTTGACAATACGAATTTTGTCTGGGGCAGGGGGCCTTCGGCACTGTCCACCAATAATACAACACCATCTACCATGGACAATATACGTTCAACTTCACCCCCAAAATCGGCGTGTCCGGGCGTATCAACGATATTAATTTTATATTCGCCCCACTGAACGGATGTTGGTTTCGCCGAAATGGTAATTCCACGTTCGCGTTCAATGTCACCACTGTCCATGACGCGATCTTCAACCTTTTCGTTTTCGCGAAAAGTCCCCGATTGTTTTAACATATTGTCAACCAATGTTGTTTTTCCATGGTCAACGTGCGCAATAATTGCAATATTACGAATTTTCATACTTTATACCTGTTTTTTATTTTGCAGGGTTATATTTTATCTTAAATTTTTGAAAATTCAACATTTTGTATGATTTTTATTGACAAATGGTCTTTTTTGTTTATGCTGGGCTTAGCATTATATGTAAAAGGTATTATGATGAAAAAAAATAAAAAGATAGATTACGATAAGATTATTAAAGGTTTTTTTGATCAATTGGGCGTTTTTTTGCGTCATGAAGAACAGGTTAAGAGATTGATGTGTGGCAATGAACACGTTGACCTTAATACTCTGGATATGCAACGCAATATTACTTGCGTGTCTATATTGGCGTCTAATCCCGCAAAGTTTACAAAAGCTGAAGAAGTGGAAAAAAGCGGGTTGGGTTTGTTCCCGTATGGATTGGCAAATGGTCTGTTTGACGTGGTTAACGAAATGATTGTTACAGTAAGGGCATATTATAATAATATTGCTAATGGTGTTGGTACGGGCAAAGAAGAACAGCATATACTGGAATTGGCACAACAGGCTACGAAAATAATGGTGAAAAAAACACCTTTGCAAATGGGTTTGTATTTAAAACTATCAGAATATCACAAGGCGTTAAATAAACATAAATTGGCACAACGTGTGCGTTAACAAAAAACACCCCAAGGGGTGTTTTTTGTTGATTAATGCGTTTTTTTTCTTATGCTGTTGCTAGTAAAAAGGAAACAGTTATGCAAAAAGAAATGAATTTTGATAAAACTGTAAGTGCATTTTTTGAGGATATAAATGCGTTGCTAAATAAAAATTTAGGTGCTTTGAATAAACGGTCATGCAAGGTGTTGTGTAACGAAACAATGATAAAGGCAATACATGCGAATATGTTGCGTAGTGCGATGATTGCGGTCAATCCGAAACAATTTACCAAAGAAAGTGTAATGCGGAAACGTGGATTGTTTATGACTGTTGATGGTTTTTTGCCGATTGTGAAAGATAAAAATGGGATATGTCGCTTTGATAAATCAAAAACAAAAATGTTTGATATATATCAAGAGTTTATACGTACTTTGCAGGTGTATTATGGCGATGTTAAGGTAAGTGAAAAATTTGCAGCCAAATATCAAGTGTTAGTATTATATAGAAATTGGAAGGCATTGCAGAAACCGTTAACTAAATTGCGCTCATTCGTGTGTATGCGTTTGCCACTGGATTTTTTCGCGGTTAAGGAACGTGTGCGTTAACAAAAAACACCCAAAGGGGTGTTTTTTTAATGTTTGCCACCAATCTTGGTTCGTCCACCCATAAGGGGTTGTAAGACCTTTGGAATATTTACAGAGCCATCTGGGTTTTGGTGATTCTCAATAATTGGAACCAATGCGCGTGGTAATGCAATAGCGGTGTTATTTAATGTTGCACAGAATTGCATGTTGCCATCTTTGTCGCGGTAACGTGTGTTTGTGCGACGTGATTGGAATTGACCGATGGACGAGCAACTGCCAACTTCGCGGTAAGTGTTTTCAGATGGGAACCATGCTTCTACATCATTCATTTTCACTTTGTTAAATCCCATATCGCCTGTTGAATTAGCAATTACACGATATGGTAATTCAAAATCTTGCATAAATTCACACAGGTTGCTTAAAATATGTTCGTGCATTTCGTTGCTCTGTTCGGGAGTGCAATAAACATATTGTTCAACCTTGTTAAATTGGTGTATGCGCACGATTCCGCGGGTGTCGCGACCTGCTGCGCCGGCTTCTTTGCGAAAGCAGGGTGAAAATCCAGCATATTTAATTGGCAAATCTTTTTCGTTTAACACTTCGTCAGAATGCAAAGAATTCAAAACAATTTCTGCTGTTCCTGCGAGGCATCTATCAGTATCAGTCAACATGAAAACGTCGTTGTTCATAACCGATAAATCTGTACCCATAAAGTGTCCAGCATTAAATATTGTCTGTGGTTTTGTAATAGATGGGCAGTTTATAAATATAAATCCCTTTTTAATTAGTTTCTGAATCACATATGTTTGAACCGCTAATTCCAGTTCCGCCGCTTCACCAATCAAACAGTACACACGTTGACCACAGATTTGTGCAATTTTATCGGGTGCCCACCAACCGTTCATTTCCAGTAAATCCCACTGCGGACGTGGGGTAAAATCAAATTTACGTGGGTTCCCGACACGTTTGACCTCTATATTTGCAGATTCATCTGGCCCAATTGGTGCGGATGCATCTGGAATTTGTGGAACCATGTGTAGCAAATCGTTTAATTGCGATTCTTTGATGGCCAATTCATCCATATCAGATGCAATTTCGTTGGATATTTCTTTGCTGCGTGCAATTAAAGATGCCTTGTCCGATGCAGATGGTATTTCCTTGGATATTTTGTTTTTTTCAGCGGTCATTGTTTGTGTAACTGTTTTTAGTTCACGAACACGCGCATCTAATTTTAATATTTCATCTGTGTAATCAGGGAATCCCTTCACCTTGCATGCGTTTTTTATAACGTCTGGATTTTCACGAATAAATTTTATATCCAACATTTTTTAGTCCTTTGAATTTAAATATGCAATTGCATCCATTGCAGCCGTACATCCAGTACCAACGGCGGTTGCAACCTGCATTTTTATACCACTTTCTACATCGCCTGCAACATACATCCCAGTTGGCAGGTCAGATTGTGCAATGCGTCCCAATGTGTCACGTGCGATTGTTTCATCCAAATAATCTGTATTTGCTTCATGTCCAATCGCAACAAATACACCATCACAAATAATTTCAGAGCCGTCTGAGAGGGTCGCAATTAATTCACCCGATTCAGAATCTGGTTTTGTTCGTATTTTGTTTAGTTCAGTATTAAACATTGTTTGGATATTTCGTGTTTTTTCAACACGGTCACGAACAATGTTTTCGGCACGTGTAAACGCTGATCCACGATAAACAATTGTGACATCCTTGGCCAATTCTGATAAGTATAGTGCATCATTCAATGCGCAGTTTCCACCACCGATTACCAACACGCGTTTACCTGAATAAAAGAATCCATCACATGTTGCGCAATATGAAACGCCGCGTCCAACTAAGTCAGTGGCACCTTCAATGTTCAGTTTTCTGGCACGTGCACCCGTTGCTAAAATAACAGCCCTGGCAGAATATGTTTTTGCATTATCGCATGTGATTTGATATTCAAATTTATCGTTCCACGAAATGTTAGTCGCGGAAGTATATGCAATTTCAGAACCAAAAGATACGGCCTGGTCTTGAACCAATTTAATCCATTCCATCCCAGATCCTGTAAATCCGGGGAAATTTTCCAATCGTGCAATTTCAGCCGTTTGTCCACCCAATGTGTCGCCAGCCAAAACCAGTGTTTTTTTGTTTGCGCGGGCACAATATATTGCCGCAGTTAATCCTGCGGGTCCAGATCCTAAAATAATAACGTCATACATAGTTTTTCCTGTTTTCTTTGCGCATAGATTAGCAAATCAGGTCACATTTGTAAATAAAAATCACTTTTTAAAATATTTTTTTAATGTTTCATATGCAGAAGTGATTTTTGTAAATTCTGTTGTTGCCGTTTGCTTGTTTGTGGCTGTATCAGGGTGATACTTTTTTGCCAAGGCACGATATTTTACACCAACTTCACGCCATGATGCCGATATTGGCAAATCAAATACTTTAAATGCACTTGTAATTTGTGATGAAACGTTTTTTCGTGGGGCAACGTGGTCAAACGCGTTTCGCCCCGTAATAAAATCATTTAAAAATTTTACATAATCCGCTTCGTCTGCATTTGCAGTTTGTTTGTCTTTTAATGGTGCACCAAAGGTTTGACGTTCCCAATCTTCTTCTATTTCATCAGGCGTCATATCGGCATAATAATTCCAGTTTTTATTATATTCTGCGGCGTGTTCAGGACAAAACCACCAATATTCACGCAAATCGCGTGTTTTAGGCGCGCGGCATGTTCCTGCCTTGGTACATCCGGGTTTGTCACATTTTTTTATCATTGATTTACAACCTTGTGTTCAGATAACGGGTGAAACTGATTAACTGTTTCCTTTAATTTTTCGGGCAAGACATGTGTATAGATTTGTGTTGTGGATATATCTTCGTGCCCCAGCATTGTTTGTATTGCGCGTAAATTTGCGCCACCCGCCAATAGATGCGATGCAAAAGAATGCCTTAAAACGTGGGGGGATACGCGGTTTGGATCTATACCTGCCATAACGGCACATTTTTTTAGTATTTTGAAAAATCCGTCACGTGTAATATGACCTGTTTTAGAATTAGATGGAAACACATATTTTGAATTATCGTCATTGCGCATGTTTAACCAACGGGCAAGTGCGATTTGTGCGCCTTCGTGCATAGGGATAATTCTTTCCTTGGCACCCTTGCCATGAATCAACAATTTGTCACCTAAATTTGCAGTTAATGGCATTTCGCATAATTCAGAAACACGCAGACCAGATGCGTATAGCAATTCAATCATTGCACGCAGGCGTGTTGAATTTTTTGTATCCCCAGCAGATGAAATTATTAAATCAATTTCATCAACAGATAAAAATTTAGGCAGGGGACGTGACCTTTTGGGCAATTCCAAGTTTTTTGTCGGGTTTTCAGTAATAATCTTTTCTAACATCAGAAATTTATAAAAACCACGCAGGGCGCTTGCCTTACGTGCAACAGATGATGCTTTGTCTGGTAAATGTGATAAATAATTTTGTATATCTTCGTATCGTGCATTCATTAAACCGCCGCTTATAGTATCGTTTGCATGGTTTAAATCAGATGCATAACTAAGCAGGGTTTTTTCACTGCGACCTTTTTCTGCGGACAGTGCTTCTAAAAAAACATCTATGTAATTCATGAGAATAATTCAATTTCTATCATGTTTTGTTCGGGTGGAAAATACAAAAACATTAATACCAAGATTGCAATAATGGCAATTATTAATAGTATTTTTTTTGCAGATGTTTTCTTTTTACGTAATGGCATGGTTGTTCCTTATATTGTATCAAAACTTGCAATAAATGTGCCAGATGCTGCGATTATAATTAATGGGGGGGCGATAATTGCCAATAACGCGGGCAGGGTGCCGATTGCACCTAATGCATTAAATAAACTGGTTAAAAAATATACCGCAAAACACGTTATGATTCCAAGTGCAAATTTTATACCAAATGTATAATTGCGTCGTTGTTTGGTTTGGGAAAATGCAACCCCCAGCATCGCCATCGCAACCATTGTTAGTGGCAAAAATATCAATGTCCATAATTGAACCAAATGCCCACGTACCGGAACACCGATTTGATCCATTTTTTTGATAAAGTTTGGCAGGTTCCAAAACGAAATCTGATCAGGTTGTAAATATCGTTCCAAAACGGTTTGTGGGGTCAGATTTGTTTTTTTGGACCATTCGCCGTTTGTTTTTTTGCCTTTGTCATCCCATATTGTTGCCTGGGTGGTTTTAAGACCGTCCGTTGACAGTGTCATTACGTTGCTGTGTATGCGATTATGTAATTTAAAATCAGGTCCCTGATCATAAATGGTGACATTTTTAAATGTCAAATTATCGTTTGAACCGGTGTTTTTAACACTGTTCGCGACCATGGTTAAATAACCGTTTTCAGATGTTTCTCTTAACCAGATTTCACCCGCAACCAGTTTTAAACGGTCAGCTGTTAAATCGTGTGAACTAAGTTTTACAGAATATGGGTTTAGAATTGTTGTGGCAAAAACACCAATTAATGCCGCGCCAATTAAAAATGGGCGTGCTATCTGATATGGTGATAATCCGGCCCCAGATATTATTATTAATTCAGACGATTTGGTCAGATTGTATGTCGCCACCAATGTCCCCATAAATACAGTTAATGGTAAAAACATAGGGGTATATTCCAATAATCGTGTCCACGCATCCATCAGAGCAGCAACCGCAGTCGGATTTGATGGCAGACGTTCAACAAATGTTATTGCAAAAATAATACCCGCCACAATAAGTATAACCAGCCCAACGCCAGAAAAAAATCTGTGCAGTAAGAACTTGTTAAAAATGCGTCTGCGTAACATAACCGTCTGATTATAGACCCTTGATTTGTTAATTGCAAAATTAAAATGATGGTATATAATCTGTGCGAATATTTAATAAGGGTAATACAGATGGATAAAAAGCCAATTTCACGCGCAGGATTTGATGCATTGTTAAAAGAATTGAAAGATTTAAAAGAAAATCAACGCCCAGAGATATTAAAGGTCGTTCAGTGGGCGCGTTCCCTGGGGGATTTGTCTGAAAATGCAGATTATAGTGCCGCCAAGGAAAAACAACGCCAGATAGATAAACGTATTCAATATATTGAAAGTATTGTAGGTAATGCAGAGGTGATAGATGTTGAATCGCTGTCTGGAAATAGAATCGTTTTTGGGGCACGTGTTGTCGCAGAAGACGAAGATGGTAATAAAATGCAATGTCGTATTCTGTCTGATGTAGAGGCAGATGGTCGTCAAATTATATCGTGCACGTCACCGGTTGGACGTGCCTTTATCGGTCGCTGTATTGGTGATACGTGTATGGTACACTTGCCATCAGGGGAAAAAGAATTTGAAATTTTGGATGTAAAGTTTAAGGACTGATATGTCGGTTCGCGTGTTGCCTGATTTTTTAATAAACCAAATTGCCGCTGGCGAAGTTGTAGAACGTCCAGCATCTGTTGTTAAAGAATTGGTTGAAAATGCGCTGGATGCAGGCGCAACGCAAATATTGATAGATGTTGTTGATGGTGGGCGGACATTGATTAGTGTTATTGATAACGGTGTTGGTATGACACAAGATGATTTAATAAAATCTGTATCGCGACATGCAACATCTAAATTACCCACCGATGATTTATTAAATATTTCATATATGGGGTTTCGTGGTGAAGCGTTACCATCAATTGCATCTGTATCTGATATGACAATTGATACCTATCACGCAGGCGAAGCAAATGGTTGGCATCTGGATGTTAATACTGGTGCAGTTAAACCGTGCGATTGGGAAAATGGTACCAGGATTCGTGTTCAAAATTTATTTGCAAAAACACCTGCGCGATTGAAATTCTTACGTGGGGATAGGGCGGAATTAATCTCCATTGTTGATGTTGTTAAAATGTTGGCAATGTCGCGGCGCGATGTTGGTTTTGTGTTAAATAATAAATGGCGCTTTGCCAAAGATGAAACCCTGAACGACAGAATGATTGCGGTTATGGGTGATGATGTTGATGGACATATGTTGCCGGTTGATGCATCTTCGGAATCATCAAATATGAAATTAACTGGATTTATATCTGACCCAACGTTGCATCGTGCGTCATCTGTGGATCAATATTTATTTGTTAATAATCGCGCGGTCAAAGATAAGGTTTTGGTTGGTGCATTACGTGCCGCATATATGGATGTAATGCATGCACGTGAATTTCCGCTATGCGCATTGTTTCTGACACTTCCGACAAATATGGTTGATGTAAATGTGTCGCCGTCTAAGACCGAAGTGCATTTCTTAGAACCAACACATGTTCGTGGTTTTATTGTTAAATCATTGCGTGATACGTTGGGTATGACATTACAATCTGTGATGGGGCAAAATATAATTGCATCACATACAGTTGTTCCAGAAACAAAATTGTTTAATAAAACAGTGGTGGATAATTTTTGTTCACCAAAAATGCGGGTTTCTGAACCTGTGCGCGATATTTTTGGGTGTGCACCCGATTCGCAATCGGTGCGTAAGTTTCAACCTGATATTTCAAATGATCAGTTGTTTACTGATTACCCGCTGGGACATGCGATTGGACAAATTGGTAATAAATATATTATTGCAGAAAAGGGCGACAATTTAATTATTGTTGATCAACATGCGGCACATGAACGGATAACGTATCAACGGCTGTATACGCATGAAATCAAGGCACAGCCGTTATTGACGCCAATCGTTATTAATATGAAAAATGAAGATGCAATGGCGGTGTTATCAATAGCGGATGAAATGAAGCAATCGGGATTGGTTGTGGATAGTTTTGGTGATGATGCGGTGGCTATTTTTGAAAAGCCGTCTGATTGGGATTTGAATTGGGCAGATTTGTTTAAATCAATTGCAGATGAAGTTCGCACAAATGGACATTCATCACAACTGGGTGAGCGGTTGCACTTAAAACTGGCAAATTTTGCGTGTCATCATTCTGTGCGTGCGGGTCAGAAATTAAATTTGATGCAAATGGATGCTTTGTTGCGTGATATTGAAAAAACAGAACATGGTGGTGAATGTAATCATGGTCGTCCAGTGTATAAAATTATACCTTTTGCAGATTTAGATTCTATGTTTGAACGTTCTTAAAATTCACTGGGGTTAATGGCGTTTTTCTGCTTTACAGACGTGTTTTTTTTGTCTATTCTGTGCCTGTGATAAAACAAAGGAGAATATTAAATGGATCAAGTTACACAGGTTGTTGATACGGTAACACAAAGCGCACCAAATGCCGCTGCACCACAGGGCAGTATGCTGGGTTTGGTCGTGTATTGTATTTTGATTTTTGCTGTTATTTACTTGTTTATGGTTCGCCCAAATAAAAAGCGTATGGCTGAATATCAAAAGATGTTGGACGGATTAAAGGTTGGTAATCGCATCTTGGCTGCGGGTATTTACGGAACAATCAAAAAAATTAATGATAAGTCCGTTGATATGGAAGTTGCCAAAGGTGTTGTGATAGAGGTTTCCAAAGGCGCAATTGCAAGTGTTGAACAATAAGGGTTTTGGTTATGTGGAAAAAATGGTTGATTATTCTGGTTTCTGTTTTTGGTGTGTGGTTGACCGGACCAACAATATCGTCTAGCTTACAAAAATATTATCCATCGTGGGTACAACCAATTCCGTTGGGTTTGGACCTTAAAGGTGGGGCACAGTTGTTGTTAGAAGTTGATACCGATGTTATGTTTAAGGACAAGGCGGTTCTACTGTATGATGAAACGCGTAGTGCCTTGATTGATAGAAATAAGGGTGTGATTCGTTTCGCGGGCTTGCACAATGCAGATGGTATTGTGTCGTTTAATGTACGTGATGAAGATGATGTGTCGGTTGCCAAGGGACGTTTGCGTAATGTATTGGGTGCGGGTGTTGATATAACGTCGTCTGGGAAAACAATATCCCTTGAATATTCTGAGAAACAAAAACAAGAAATGATTAACGATGCGTTGGCACGTAGTATTGAAATTGTGCGTCGTCGTATTGATGCACTGGGAACTAAGGAACCATCAATTCAGTCCCAGGGCGGTAAATATATTTTGATTCAGTTGCCAGGGGTTGATAATCCTGAACATATCAAAGATTTGATTGGTCAGACGGCAAAGATGACTTTCCATCTGGTTAACGAATCGGTTACACAGGAACAATTAGCATCTGGACATGCGCCAAATGGAACAGAATTTTTGCCGTATATGGAATCTGAAAATTCTAAGGTTCCGGTCTATACCCGTGTGGAAGTGTCGGGCGAAAATCTGAAAGATTCTCAGGCGGATTTTGATCAAAATAATATGCCGGTTGTGACAACTGTGTTTGATTCAACAGGTGCACGTAAATTTGCACGTTTAACCACAGAACATGTTAATGAACGGTTTGCCATTGTTTTGGATGGTAAGGTTTTATCTGCACCAACGATTCGTGAACCAATACCCGGGGGACGTGGTCAAATATCCGGTGGATTCACGTTACAGGGTGCCAAAGATTTGGCGGTGTTGTTACGCAGTGGTGCACTGCCTGCGCCATTACAAGTTATTGAAGAAAAAACAGTCGGTGCAGGTTTAGGTGCTGATACGATTGAAGCAGGAAAGTTTGGGTCTATTGTTGGATTGCTATTTATTATTATATTTATGGCACTGGTTTATGGCAATTTCGGTATTGTTGCAGATATCGTGTTGATGGTTAATTTGGCGATGATTGTTGGTGTGTCGGCTTTGTTTGGTGCAACGCTGACTCTGCCAGGTATTGCAGGTATCGTTTTGACGTTGGGTATGGCGGTTGATGCAAATATATTGCCGTTTGAACGTGTGCGTGATGAGGTACGCGCAGGTGTTCCAACGTTGCGCGCGGTTGATGAAGGTTTTCGCAGATCTGCAAAAACAGTGTTGGATTCGGAATTAACTAACTTGATTTGTTCGTTGGTTTTGTTCCAGTTTGGTGCGGGACCAATTCGCGGATTCGCAGTAACGTTATCAATTGGTGTTTTAACAACATTGTTTACCTGTTTGTGTTTGTCGCGCGTTATTATTGATGCGTATATGGACGGTAAAAATAAGCCAATTAATTTTGTTAAAAATCGTAAAGGGGAATAGTTATGCAATTGCATTTTATGAAGTATCGTAAATTGTCGTACTGGATTTCCGGTATCGCAATCGTTTTGTCTGTTGTGGCATTGTTTTTTAAGGGGTTAAATTATGGAATTGACTTCGCAGGTGGTATTTCAATGGAAGTGACGCCTGTGAACGCGGAATATACCATTGATAAAATGCGTCACGAATTGTCGGCATTTGATCCTGAATTACAGGCCGTAGATGGTGGATCTATATTGGTACGCGTTGGTTTGCCCAAAGGTGCAACCGATGCCCAGCAAAATACACGCGTTCATGAAATCAAGGAAATATTGGGTGAAAATGTGACGTATTCCCAGGTTCAAATTGTTGGACCAAAAATTGGTGGCGAATTGGTGCGTGGCGGTATTTTGGCTATATTGGTATCGTTTGTTATGATGGCGATATATATTTGGATACAATACCGTGGTGGATATGCGGTTGGGTCGTTTGTTTCGCTATTGATTGACTTTGTATTAATGTTTGGTTTTTATTCAATAATGCAACTTGAATTTGACCAGACGGCAATCGCGGTTATCTTGATGGGTGTTGGATATTCTGTTAATGATAAGGTTGTGAATTATGACCGTATAGAAGAAAATATTAAACGCTATCATAAAATGCCAATGTCTGATGTTATTGATTTGTCTGTGAACGAAATGTTGCGCAGAACGGTTATGACATCACTGTCAACGATTTTGGCACTGGTTGGAATTTACATGTTTGGTGGCGCAATGTTACGTGATTTTGCGATTGCGATGACGTTTTCTGTTGTGTCTGGAACGCTGACCAGTATGTATGTTTCAAATGTTATTCTGTATCACTTTAATTTGCGCGACAGTGATAAAGATAAAGAAAACGAAAAGTAATAAAACAGAGGGTAGGGGGATAAACATGAAAATATTAAAAATAATTAGTTTCTTGATATTTGGGTTTATCCCACTGTGCACTAGTGCAGATAGTTTGTTTTTTGATGATGAACCAGTGCAAGATGGTTTAAATGTTAAAAATGTTTCAAACACGTTTGCGGATATTTATGAGAAACTTGATTCTGTGCGTTTTGGTGGAAAAAATATAAATATAGCAATAGAATCACTGGAAAACCTGAATAAAAATGCCCATGTTGCTGCAACGGATGAGCGTGTTGTGCTGGTGTGGGGTGACACGATTGTTGGAAATTATCCACGCCCTAGTGCAAAGGATTGGTATGGTTTTGGTGAAATTACAACCGCACTGATTTTAAAAATGCGTGCGTATGATGCCCGGTTGCATAACGCATCAGAAAGTGAGATGTATAAGTTGACGGTTGATGCCTTGATGCAAGGTGTTGATGAGAACGGCCGGTATATTTTTTCGCGTGATGCTGAAATTAAGGAAGATGGCAGGATAATAACCAGTGCGGGTTTTATTGGCATGCGTGATGAACGTGGCAATTTCAGAATAACAGGGGTTTATAAATCGTCACCTGCGGATTTGGCAGGAATTGCATCGGGGGATTTGGTTTCCAAAATAAATGGTCGTGCAATTTCACAAATGTCGGATGCTGATATTGATTCCGTTATAAATGGCTTTAATTCTGGAACAATAAAAATGCGTTTGATAACCCCATCGGGTAATCGTGATGTTGTTTTGCGGCGTGCAACGGTTGTACTCGCGGATGCAGATGTTGTTAGTCGTGATGCAGGGGATAATGGTGTGATATTGGAAATAGTTGTAAATAAAATAACAGATAATGCGGTGGCCATTGTTAACGAGGCATTGTATTCGCATGATAATATATCTGGGGTTATTCTGGATTTGCGTGCGGCAACAGGTGATGATATTCGTGCAGCGGCTAAAATGGCGGGTTTGTTTGTTGGCCGTATCCCAGTTATGCGTGTCATAGAAACCGCAGCAGCAGAGGTGGAAGTTGTTCCCGGTGCAGATGCGGTAACTGATGCCCCTGTTGTTTTGTTGCTGTCAAATATGACGCGTGGCACGGCAGAGGCACTTGTTGCAACATTTTATGAAAATGGGCGGGGTGTTTTGGTTGGAACGCCAACAGCAGGAAAAGCACGTATCGCAACAATTATTGATTTGGATAATGGCGGGGCGCTAGAACTGTTAAATAAAACAATAAAAACTGGTACTGGACGTCGTTTAGATGGTTTTGGGGTTTTCCCAACAGTATGTTTATCTAATATCAGAAGTACATCACAGGAAGAAGCGTTTTTCTTGAATGTAATTAATGGTGGTTTTGAGGTTCAAGATTTTAACCGTAATTCAGATGTTGATGTTGACGCTTTGCGTAAGGGATGCCCGGTTATTACCAGTGGTGAAGACGAAGATGCAATGTCGTTAGCGGTTGCCGCAAAGATATTAACGGACAAAAAAGTGTATAATCGTTTAATAGCAGAATAAAAAAGGTTACAAAATGTTTTTATCCACACAGAATAAAATTAGATGGCGATTGTTGTGTTTCGCGTGCGTTGTTGTTTTGGCACTTATATTTGCGGGGATTTATTGGTTTGATGAACCGTTGTTCATGTGGTTCAGGAATTTTAATTATTCAATATTTAAATATGTTGGTGATTTATTTGATGCTGCTAATTGGTTATTGGTTTTTGGTGGGTTGACTGTATTTGTGTACATGAAAAAGGTTATTAAGGCAGGTAACGTAAAATTTAATAAGTGGTTTAATATTAAAAACTTTCTGTTAAATATGAAAACAACAAATGTCTTTTTGATTTTTTGTGCTGTTTTGTCTGCATCTGTGATTGGTGAATTTTTTAAGGTCTGTATTGGTCGGTATAGGCCTGTGTTTTATGAGGCACTTGGAATTACCGGTTTTAATCCGTTTTCTGTTGATTGGGCGTTTAATTCTATGCCATCTGGACATACGTTGGCAGCGTTCGCGGGTTTGGTTATGGTTGGAATGTTAAAACCAAAATATAAATGGTTAACCTGGACATGTGCAATAATTATCGGATTGTCCCGAATTGCCGTTGGGGCACATTGGCCGACGGATGTTATATTTGGGGCATTTATTGGTATGGTTACTGCAGATTTTGTCCTGTCGTATGCACGTAAGTAAAAATATCTTTCTTGCTACAACTTTATATTTTTTTGTGATAAAATACCCCATATGGAATCAGGAAAGCGTTTTTTACCAGAAAATATTTCAATTGCATTAAAACGATTTGCTGCACGGGTTGCAGGGGTTGTTTTGGTGTTCTTGGGAATATGGATGATATTTGCGTTGTTTGTTCATAACCCTTATTTAGATGGGTGGGCTGTGGCCAGTAATTATGGACACCAGAGTTTCATTGGTAACTTGGTTGGTTTTTTGCGCTATGGGATTGGATTTGTTGCAACGTTATTTTTGTTTTTGTGTGTTATTCGTTGGGGAATGTCTTGGTTGATTGGAAACGCTGAAGGTTCCGCCCCAGAATATAATGTTTTGCGTGCTTTTATTACGGTGTGTTTGTTGGGGGCGGGTTTGGGAATGTTGTTTCCAGGTAAAACATATGGTGGTATGTTTGGGATAATTGCATCATCTGATGTTGGCACCCTTATTGGAATGTGGCAAATTTTAGTTGGTGTTTTATGTGTTGCTGGTGCGATGATGTTAGGTGGGGCATTGTTGCATATAACGTGGACACACGTGGTTAGTGGTTTTCGTACACTTTGTCGTGGATTTCGTTGGTTGTTATCTGTGTTCCATTTGATTGCGCCGCTAGATGAGGCGGATGCAGCAGAAGCGGAGGAAGAAGAAGCAGAAGAAGAACAGGAAGAAGAGGTAGAAGTTGAAAAAAGCACTAGCAAAAGGAAACGACGTGTGGATGTTGCGGCGGTTAGTGTTATGGCAGCGGATGATTTTGAATTGCCTGATCCTGCATTTTTGAAAAAATCTGTGTTTGGTAAAAACGTTGTGACGCCCGAATTAAAGCGTACAGCAGAATTAATGGAAATTAATTTTGAAAATTATGGAATCCTTGGAAACGTTACTGGGATTCGTCCTGGACCAATTGTGACGCTGTATGAATTTATGCCCCAGGATGGAACACGTATGGTTGATATTAATAAAACAGTAAATGATATGACACGTGCAATGGCAACTGAAAGCATTCGTATTGCGCATATTCCACGAACACAGTTAATTGGTGTTGAAATGGTTAATGCAAATCCGCAAACGGTTAGGTATCAAACATTGATTGATAATGATGCGTTTATAAATTCTAAATACCGTATACCGTTGGCGTTGGGCGTGAATATTGGCGGTAATCCGATGTATTTTGATTTGGCAAAAATGCCGCATATGTTAATTGCTGGACGTACAGGATCGGGAAAATCTGTGTTTGTTCAGTCAATCATTACGTCCATTGTTTATCACTTTACACCTGATAAATGCAAATTGATTATAATTGATCCTAAAGGGGTTGATTTCGGATTTTGGGATGATATTCCACATCTTATAACACCGATTGTTAAATTGGATGCTGGGGCAGCTGTAAACGCATTAAAATGGGCTGTGCGCGAGATGGAGGATCGTTATAAGCAGATGCAGGTTCTTAATGCGCGTAATATTGAAAGTTATAATGAATTGGCGGCAGAAAAACGTGATAGTGGTGAAACGTTAACACGTCAGGTTGCAGTTGGCACAGATGAAGAAACCGGTGAACTGTTATTTGAAGAACAAGAAATAGATTTGTCTGATATGCCATATATAGTTATTATTATTGATGAGGTGGCAGACCTGATGTCGTTGGCGCGCAAGGAAGTAGAAGCATGTGTTCAACGTATTGCCCAGAAGGCGCGTGCGGCAGGAATTCATTTGGTTATGGCAACCCAGCGACCCGATGCAACAACAATTACTGGGGTTATAAAAGCTAATTTCCCGACGCGTGTATCATTCCAGGCGCGCAGTGTAATTGATTCTATGACAACATTGGGTGAAAAGGGTGCAGAACAATTATTGTCATGTGGCGATATGTTGTTTAGTGAAGCAGGCAAGGTTCCAGTGCGTATACATGGTGCATTTATATCTGATGATGAATTGACCAAGGTTGGCAACTTTTTGCGTAAACAGTGTGCGCCAGATTATGTCAGTGGGGTTACAGATTCTGGGGAAAATATAGATGCCGATGCAGATTCTGGATCGGTTGCACAGAGTAAGGAATCAAAAAATTCCGATTTATATGCCCAGGCCAAGGAAATAGTTATCAGGGATAAAAAACCTACGATTTCATATATTCAACGTAGATTGGGGATTGGATATAATAAGGCCGCGGGATTTATGGAACGTATGGAGCAAGAAGGTGTAGTTAGTGCACCGGATGCGAATAATAAGCGCCATATTTTATAGTGGGTAGAATATGCTTTTTTCAATGTTGATTTTGTGGTATACTTACCATTGATAAGAAAGGAGTTTTTATATGAAACGTAGTTTGTCGGTTGTTTTGGTTGCTATTTTGTCTGTCGTTGGTGCCGCACAGGGGGCGACGCGTGCAGCATCAAGTATAGAACTTGATACTATGCCGTCACGTCGTGTGTATTCAAATGTGAATTACAATAAATATGCGACACATTCAACGTCAACAAATTATGATATGAAGGATGCGCGGAATATATATTATTCCCAGCCAGCAAGCCGCAGTGCTTTGTATAAGCAATATGATGCATCTAAAGCTACAAATGTGCGGACTACTCGTTCTGAAACATTGCGTACCGAAATGAAACGGAAGTATTTTTTAGCGCATCCGTTCTTTCAACCTTTGCAGTATAAATTTGGATCTATAACAGATTTCTCGTATGGGAACAACGGTTATGATATGGCATTTCATGGTGTTGGGGATATATACGCTGATGGAACGGATACACTGTTGGCTTTGGACGGACAATCTGGGAAATGGAAATCTAATGGATTGTCAATCAAGGAAGATTTAAGTTTTGGAATTACCGATCGGGTCGCCCTTATGGGAATGTTGCATTATAATTCTGTGAAGGATAAATACGAATGGGAAGATGGTGTAACGGATTCTGTTAAACGTAATGAACTAGATTTGTGGGGATTGGGGGTACAAACACGTTTTGCAGATACGGATAAATGGATAGGTATGGGATCATTCTATTTTGAAAATCAAAAAGATATTGCTAAAAACTTCATTTTGGAATTAAAGATGGGTTATAAGGTTTCCCATTCAACGATTTATGCCATAGGTCGTGGTTGGTTGGTTGATTTTGATGGTAATGCATATGGTAATGGAACATCTGGACGTGATTCTGATGGCTATGCATCTGAATTATTCTTGGCCTACAAGACAGACGTCAGCAATGCTTTTTATGGTGAATTTGGTGTTGGTGATTTTAGTGTGTTAGATGAAGATTGGACACTGAATTTAGAGGCGTTGTTCGGGTATTATGATTGGCATAATCAATTATCATTAAAGGGTGCCTTTGGGTGGCAACCAAATGATTGGTTTGCACTGAATTTATACGGCAAGTTTGCGCTGTATGATAGTGCAAAAGGTAAGGATGTTGATGTGTTCTTTTGGCGTGAAGCAACCCATAATTCAGAAGGAACAGCTTGGACAGGTTTTAGTCCGATGGGAAGTGCACATTTGACGAATTATGCTGAATATTCTGTTGGATTGCAGGCAATGTTTATGTTTTAAATTATATCTGTATCCGATTGGTTAAAATAAATCGTATACATTTTGTTTGATGAATATAAAGGAAAGTGGTTATGCGTCGTTTTTTATTATCGTTTATTTCTGTGTTGGGGTTGTTTTGTGGTGCATATGCATCGGATGTTTTGTCTACTGATACATTTGACCCATTATATATTGTATCAGAAAGTGCTTTTTTATCGGAGACGGATTTGCAGTATGTGGACAGTGTCGTGCGTTTAGGTCAGCAGTTTTCGTATGGGGTTAACGATAGATTTTCACTGGCATTAAATGGACATTACCAAATTGGTTTTGATAATCATGGAAGTGGTTTTTCTGCGTTTGATTTTGGTGGTAAATATCGTATGGGGTTGGCGTCAAATAATAGCGCAGGTATGGTTTATGACGTTTTGTTTGGACTTAAATTCGGTGGTGCGTCTAGCGTTAGAACGCCTGAGTATGCAAAATCTACATATTATGCAGGGGTTCGCCTGGGTAAGCAATGGGCGGGTTGGACACTGGCAGGAACAATTAAATCCAGTTGGATTTTTGATGATAATAAAGGATTATCCTATTTGAACTTTATCCCAGAAGCATATTTTAGATTTAGCCAGGATTGGCGTATGGGATTTGGTTTTGATATTGTTAAATCTACAAACCAAAAGTTATTTGAAGACCAGGAATGGATAAACTTTAAACTTGTTCGTCAGTTTGGTAATACGCAATATGCGGGTAAAATAGGATATGAATTTGAAGAAAGAAATGTTCAAGTGGACGTTCAGGTAAATGTTTTGTTTTAAAAATAATCCACGAAAGTTGATTATTTTTTACCCATTCGTTGACGCAGATTATCCCAATATTCAACGCGTTTTTTTATTTCGCGTTCAAAACCACGTTCAATAGGATTATAAAATTTTATACGTTGCATGGATTCTGGAAAACAGTTTTGCCCGCTAAATCCTGTTGCGGTATCTGGTTCGTATATATATCCCTTGCCATAACCCAGGTTTTGCATCATTTTTGTTGGTGCATTTAAAATGTTTTTTGGTGGCATTAAACTGCCTGTTTGACGTGCTGTTGCGTATGCAGCTGACTGGGCACGGTAATTTGATGTGCTTTTTGGTGCTGTTCCCAAATATATTACCAATTCTGTTAGTGCCAGGTCACCTTCGGGACTGCCCATACGTTCGTATGCCTGCCATGCAGATATTGCAATTTGTAATGCATTAGGATCAGCCAGACCAATATCTTCCATTGCAAAACGTGTCAATCTGCGAAATAGATACATGGGATCTTGACCAGATGTCATCATTCGCGCAGTCCAGTATAATGCAGCATCTGTGTCAGATGCGCGCAGAGATTTATGAACAGCAGATATTAGATTATAGTGTTCGTCATCATGTTTGTCGGATAATGGTGAGCGTTTTTGAATCGCAGAATCTAATTTATCAGAATCTAATTTCTGTTTAAAATTTGCGTTGTTTAAATATTCAATTGTATTTAGCAGAAAACGCGCATCGCCATCAGCCATTTGTGCCAAATGAATTCGTGCGTCATTTGTTAACGGTAGTTTTTTACCAGTAAATTTTTCAGCCCGATCTATAAGTATTAATAAATCATCTGTATCTAGGGCGGATAAAACCCCGACATGACAACGTGATAGTAATGCGTTGTTTAAATTGAAACTAGGGTTTTCGGTTGTGGCACCGACAAAGACGACAGTTCCATCTTCTAGGTAGGGCAACAATGTGTCCTGTTGTGTTTTGTTAAAACGGTGAATTTCATCAATAAACAGTATTGTATTGCGCCCAATGGCATGGTTCATACGTGCGGCATCTATGGCTTTTTTGATATCGGACGTCCCTGAAAATACTGCAGACATTGGCACAAAATCCATATCTATGGAATTCGCCAAAGCACGCGCAATGGTTGTTTTGCCGCATCCCGGGGGACCCCACAGAATCAGGTTTGATAGTTTGTTGTTATCAACCATTTTCCTGATTAATCCATTTTCCCCAAGTAATAACCGTTGCCCCACAATTTCGTCAATTGTGTTGGGGCGCATTTGATCGGCCAAAGGACGTGTTTCAGCTGTCATGTTTGTTGTTTTTGTGTTAAATTATGCTATAATTCTATTAAATAATATACTTTATAGCAAATATTAAATGGAGTTTTCTGTATGGGTAATAAGATTAAGGTATTGGCTAAATCGCGCTATGATAAATTAGTGGATTTAACTTATAAAATCAATATGACGTGTCCTGATAATATACTGGGCAAAGTGCGTCATGTGTTTGATGTGAAAATGACCGAAATGTCGGATTTTGCTGAATGGGTAAAGAAATATCGGTTGTTGAATAGCCGTTTGATTAATTCGTTGGAGAAGGAACTTGGGTCAATAAAACGTATAAAAGATAAATTCACTAAGAAACAAGCAATAACAAATTTTTTATATAAAAATACATCAATAGCTGTTTTGTTGGCAGATTGGTTGTTGGTGGCAGGTATGCTTGGGAATGTGCGGTTTCCTGTCAAACAGAATGATAAAAAACAGTATAAAAAAGAAGCGGTGACTCCTGTTGTGAAGAAACAAATAGTTGTTAATCCATATGTTAGTACTAGTGAACCTGATTTTATTAATAAAGCATTGAAGAAATATTTTCCACATATTCTGGTTGGTTTGGCGGAATTGGAAACATGTTTTGAATCGCCTGTATTAATATCTGGTGAATCTAGGGCCACGTATTATTTAGGTTTGACATGGGTGTATGAACGTAATGATGAAGGTAAAATAATACAACATCCGTGTACTGGTAAATGGCGGGCTGTTGCTGCAGAATTTACAAATAAAGAAAAACAACAACAATTAAAAATGCACCTGGAACATGAGACATTAGGAAGATTACAAAAATATGCTCAGAAAATAGATGATATGCAAGATCATAGGATTTCCATAGCATTGTTGTGGGCGGGATATCAGCGTTCTGTAGATATGGGTGGAATTGTTAATTTATTATCTAAGGCACAGACAAAACAGGATAAAGCAGATGCTTTTGCTTATTATGGTGGAAACGCAAAATGGAGAAGGGGTACATTAAAGCGTAGATGGTTGTGCGCAGCGTATGCTGTAGGTATTATTGACGATAACGATTTGTTGAATATGAATATGGATGCCTTTGCGTCACTAAAAATCAGTAATTATTATAAGCGTGATCAGAATGGGCAATACCATTTCCTGTTGGATGAAGATACGGTTAAACAGGTGTTGGGATTGACGACCAAGAATGAAAGGGTAAAAGATTTTGTAGGCAAGGAAATAGTTGCTCAACTGTCTAAGAATAATACAGGTACAATAGAATTTGATGATGCATCAAAGATGGCAGATAGTATACGTAATTTAAATTTAGGAGATACAGAATATAGAAATTGTAATTATGAACAGGCAATAAGTTTTTATGATATGGCTATCAAAACAGATCCTGATAATATGGAGGCGTATAATAGTTTGGCTGTGGCATATATTGCATTAGGTGATGAACACCAATCTGTAAAACATTATAAAAAAGCGTGTGATGTCGTTGATGCTTGGAATGCGCGTTTAGAAAATTATACAGATGAAGAAATTAGTTTAGATGCAAAATCTTTGGCTGCTTTTAAAGCGGGGGTCGCGAATGAAAAAATAGCGCAAATATATAAAATGTCTGATTCTAAGTTGTCAATAGGTCACTATCGTAAAGCATTGGCAAATTATAAGGTTGCATTACAAAGTAATAAAACTGGGTCTGAAATTGAAGAAAGGGCTAAGACGTATAACGAATCTATAAAACGTGTTAATAATATTATTGTTGCGTATCAGAAAAATACATTTGTGTTGGCAAGTAATAATATGAGAAAAAAACGTCAGGATGGTTTAAATAGAAAACTTAGCAATTCTAATGATAAAGTGGTCTAAAATGAAGATATATGTAAACTATAACGATAATCGGTGGAAAAAATATCGCGTAGATTTTGAAAAAATAGCAAATGCGGTTGTTAGAAAAAAACATTCTGATTCAGAAGTGTCAATTATTTTGACCAACGATAAAGAAATTCACAAATTGAATCGTCAGTATAGAAATATTGATAGTCCAACAAATGTTTTGTCGTTTGAATTAGGTGACGATTTGCTATTGGGGGATATTTACATATCATTAGATACTGTCATGCGTGAGGCGGCAGATGCAGATATATCTGTGTCGGAACATACGGCGCATATGATTGTTCATGGTGTGTTGCATTTGTTGGGTTATGATCATTTGAATAATCGTCAGGCACGTGTTATGGAAGGAAAAGAAGTTCAAATATTAAAAACATTAGGGATTAAAAA
>JAGHVG010000007.1 GCA_018064405.1 Candidatus Enterousia scatequi
TAATATTATAAATATTCGTTTCATTTCCTTTCGCACTCCCCCGATTTAATCTTGGTGGTGGCGTATCAATGCGCTAAATACGCCACCAAAAAAACCACCGAATTTGCTTGGTGGTTCAGGAGGTTCATAACAATCACGAGTATTGTGTGCCTTATTCAATATATTCGGCAACCCTCCTGAACCAAATGTCAGGAGATTTATCGTCAGATACAAAAAAAAGACGCTATGCGTCTGTTTCTATACCGTTTCTGACGCTCGTGTTCGGGTTATGACACCCCATCATGGCAATTCACCATGACACTATAATGATACACCAAACTTTATTTGTGTGTAAAGCATTTTTATTACTATTTGCATTTTTGCCCCAAAGGCAGTAAAATAAAGCATATCAAAGGTAAAAAATATGACGGATAAAATTATTTTGACAGGAATCAAGCCAACCGGTATACCCCACCTGGGGAATTATGTCGGGGCGTTAAAGCCGTTGATTGAAATGGCAAATAAAAACAAAACATTTGTTTTTATTGCTGATTTGCACGCGCTGAATTTGATAAAAAAACCGTCTGAAATTCGTACACACAGTTATGAAATTGCGGCGTTGTTAATTGCGCTGGGGTTGAATCTGAATAATGCGATTTTGTTCCGTCAATCTGATATTACGGCGGTTTATCAACTATCTAATTTACTGATGAATGTTACACCCAAGGGGTTAATGAACCGCGCACATTCGTACAAGGCAATTGTTGAAAAAAATACTGATGCGGGCATAGACGTTGATTCTGGGGTCAATATGGGGCTTTACACATACCCTGTTTTAATGGCGGCGGATATTTTGTTGTATAATTCTGATATTGTGCCAGTTGGTGCAGATCAAAAACAACATGTTGAATTTGCGCGTGATATTGCCGGATATTTCAATAACACATATGGTGATATACTGAAATTACCAGAACCAATGATTGGTCGCGATACGGGTTTGATTCCGGGTTTAGACGGTCGGAAAATGAGTAAATCTTACGATAATACAATTCCACTTTTTGCGCCTGAATCTGAATTGAAAAAGAAAATTATGCGCATCATTACAGACAGTAAATTGCCTGATGAGCCCAAGGATCCAGATACATCAACCATTGTGCAATTGTATCGTCATTTTGCGACTGAATCTGAATTGTCTGATTTGTGCAAAAAATTTAAGAAGGGCGGTATTGGATACGGTGATGCAAAAAAGATTTTGTTTGAAAAAATAAATTCTGTACTTTCTGGGCCACGTGACAAGTATAACTACCTAATGTCGCATACGGATGAAATTGATAAAATCTTGGATGATGGCGCGGCGCGGGCACGTGCCATTGCAGAAAAAACACTTGCACGTGTTAAAAAAGCAATGTTGGGATAAAATAAAAAGGGAGAGAGAATATGAAAAAAACTATTATTTGGGTTGCTAGTGTTATTGGTATGGGGGCGGTTCTGTCGCTGGTATTTAATGCGATTGAATCACCACGCGAAATTAAAACTGTATCTGTGACGGGTGAATGCATAACCACCGCAGTCAAGGATAAAACCGCAATCACATTACGCGTTGAAACACTTGATTCTGATTCAAATAAATCTGTCCAGATGGCGACGGATATTACCCGTGAAATTACAGATACCTTAAAATCAATGCCTGTGGAAATGCAGACTACGCAATTTAATTCGTATGAAAAAACAGAATGGGATAACGAATTACATAAATCTGTAAAGTTGGGTATTGAAACAACAATCGCAATAGAGGTATCGGCAAATTCTGTTGACGTTATTGAAGATGTGATGTCTAAATTCGCAGGTCGCCCAAATATATATTCAGAAAACCTGCGTGTTTATACCAGCAACGCTGAAAATCAAATTGCGATTGAAAAATGTATGGGTGGTGCATTGGAAAACGCGCGCCAACGCGCAAAAGCATTGGTTGTCGCAGATGGTCGCAAGATAGGTAAATTATTGGCGGCATCATACGGCACATCGTCCAATGCGACATATACACCGCGCAATGCAAATAAAATGGTTCTAGCAACAGCGGCAGCGGACGCGTCTGGAACAATTATGGCACGTGATTCAGAAGTATCTGTGACGGTGTCTGCAACATTTGAAATAAAATAAGCATGGATGATGTAATCGCAGATTTTATAGATTATATTTTGCATACCAAGAATTATTCTGGGCATACAGCCAATGCGTATGAAACGGATGTTCGTGATTTTATAAAATTCTATAATCGGTTTAATGATGGTGATGCAAAATTACCTGATATGTCACGCGCAGATACACTGTGCTTTCGTTCATGGTTGGCGGACAGAGCGCGCCGTAATCTGACACATAAATCAACGGCACGTGCATTATCATCGCTGCGTGGGTTTTACAAATTTATTGCGAAAAAATATAATATTCAAAACGAAGCAATATCATTGATATCGTCACCCAAGGTGCCGCGTAAATTATCCAAGGCGATTGATGCATCTGATGTGTCTGATATGCATGATGCAATCGCTGATATTGATTCGCGTGAACCGTGGATTGCGACGCGTGATTGGGCGTTGGTCGTGCTGATATTTGGTTGCGGCCTGCGTATATCAGAGGCATTAAACCTAACAAACAAAGACGTTGCTGGGCGCCCTGATGTCCTGCGTATAATGGGCAAGGGATCCAAGGAACGCCTGGTACCTGTGCTGCCGGCGGTAAATGATGCGATTGATAAATATATTTCTGTGCGACCGTTTGGTAATTCCCCAGATGATAATGTTTTTCGCAGTGTGCGGGGGCTGCCTATGTCGCCACGTATGGCGGAAAAAGTTATTGAAAATTTGCGCCATTACCTGCAATTACCGGACTATGTAACACCGCATGCTTTACGTCATACATTTGCAACAGCATTATTAGCAGGTGGTGCAGATTTAAGAAGTTTACAGGAATTATTAGGACATTCGTCATTATCCACAACACAGTTGTATACCAAGGTTAATATGGCGGAAATAAGTAATATATACATGCACGCCCATCCGCGCGCAAACATAGATTAATTTTCATTACATACCGTTACAAATGGTGGCAGTGATTTGTCGCGATTTATACCGCCGCGCGATGAACAATCCATGCAATTAAAACGCCTATTTTGTGAATGTGTTGCATCCAGTGGAACAGATATTGTTGATACAGCACTGGTATTTGATACGTATTGTGCAGATGGAAACCCAAAATACATACCCCTGTTTGTGCCACTGCACGTTCCAGAATAACATGCGGGATTTTTAACTTGGGTTTCATCGGGAACACAAAACGATTCACATGTTTCGGTATTTGTTATCATTTTTTCACAATCTGTACATGATGTTTGTGGATTATAGTTTTTGCCACCGACCCCACCACGAATAGAATAATTAATTATATTATCGCATTTTGTAATGTCTTTATCCTGTGACGGATCCTTGACACATTCCCATACCAATGTTTCATAATCCAGTCGTGCCACAGTACCCGACGGGCATTCGATGGTTGGAAATGGATCAACACATTCCCATACACTGTCCACCATTACAGCGGTTTGAGTGTCCATACATAATGGTTTACGCGATTCATCCGCAATGCATGACATTGTGTCATAATCCCATACTGTGTCACCAACGCATGTTGTTTTTATGTTAAATGGAATACATTGCCACCGACCAAATCTGTATGTTTTGGTTGTCCCAGATGGACATGCAATATTATCCAGATTTGCCATCTGAAAAGGTTGTGTGTTGTCGGGTAATTCATATTGGGTTATATATACCAATGCGCCAGGTTCTAACTGAACAGCATCAATAATTGTTTCGGGCACAGTGTGTCTGGATGTGTCGCCACCCGTTAACACAACACCATTATAGAATAATCCGAATGTTCCAGAATCAGTATAATCTTTTTCTAAGATTTCCATCAGGTCATTATACTTATCAGGATTAATTGCGCCGGTTGCGGTAACAATGAAACTGTACGCGGGCTTTTTACCCTTTACAATATCACATGTAACCTCTGTCATTTTATCGTTAAGGCATATAAATACCGATCTAATACCATTTTGATCAACGCAAATATCTTCAAATGTGCCGCCATTGATTTGTGCAGAATGAACGGCCGTTGTGCATTCTGCAACAGATTTTAAATCGGATTGTTCAATGGCATATTCTGTTTCTTGGACGATTAAACGCTGACTAGGGGCACTCATCACATAATATATCCCCATAAATAGCACAACTAAAATCATTATAAAAATATTCATTATTCTCTCTTGCGATTTATGAAAAGTCTAGGTAATATTAGGGTAAAAAGCAACAACAAAATGGGGCGGATTATGAAAAAGATATTATTGGCTTTATTATTGGCATCATGTGGCTTCAGGCCTATGTACACCGGAACGGATATGGATATATATGTCGCACCCATAAATGGTATTGATGGTATTGAATTAAGAAATGCACTTAATGCGCAATTTGGTGGCACACATGATGAAAGTGCAAAATATAAAATTGTCGTAAATTTAAGTAAACCTGTAACAAAATATAAGGCGTTTGAAAAAACCGGTGATGCGGCATGGCAAGAAATAGTTTTAACTGCGGATTATACAATTACATCGGGTGATAAATCTGTGGCCAAGGGTCGGGAAACTGCATCTGAATCTTATTCGTATGTCAGTTATTTGGTTGCATCAAATGCATCATATAATAACGCTGTCAAAAACACTATATCTGTGTTGGCACAAAAAATAGGTACAAGGGCTATCGCAGAAACACAAAGTTTTGAAGATAAATAATGAAATGGAAAGAATCTGATTTTAAAGGTGGTATTGATACAATCAGGGCTGTATTGATTTATGGACCCGATGCTGGTCAGGTAGATGAATTATCTGATTACGCGATAAAGAAGTTAAGTATAGAACGTGATAATTTATTCGCACTAGACAGTAATGAATTATCTGAAAAGCAAGATGCATTGTTCGCAGAAAGTTGTACGCCATCTATGTTTGGTGGACGTAAAATGGTTATAATATCCAATGCGGGTGATTCTGATGCAAAAATCATTTCTGAATTGGTCGGGCACAGTGGTTTATGTTCAACGGTGTTGGTGTGCGCTGGGGAATTGCGGGCGGGGGGTGGATTGCGTTCGTTGTTTGAAAATGGAAACGATATTGCGGCATTGGCGTGTTATACGGATGATGCAAAATCTTTGGCTGCACTTATTCGTGGTGAATTATCTGCGGCATCTGGAATCAATCAAATTACACCTGATGCGATGGAATATATGACAACACATCTGGGCGGGGATAGGGCGGTAACACGTGGTTTTTTGACCAAGATTGCCTTATATGTCAGCGATAAGCAAATTGTTGAATTAGATGATGTGGAACGGTGCCTACCTGATACTGCAGCTGCGGATACAGATGATTTTTTATATTCTTTAACCGCTGGACATATCCAGCAAACAGTTATGGCATTGGACCGTCTGATTTATGATAATGCAGATCCCAATATGTTGGTTCGTATGTTGGATACACATTTTAAAAAATTATTGACAGCGGTGGTTGATGGACAATTACCACGTTTATTCTGGAAGGTTGCCGATAAATTTAACCGTGCAATTAAGATTTGGCCTGAAAGCGAAATTAACGCGGTGTTAATAAGATTAAACGAATTAGAAAAACAATTGCGCAGTACGGGTATGCCGGCTGAAATTTTATTGCGTGATTTTGCATTAAAATTGGCTTTGCGTGCCACTAAACTATCAGCAAAAAGGAAAATATAATGTTATCGTCTGTATATGCCCCCAAGGATTTTAAGCGTTTACGTGCCGCTGGCGATTTGGTCGCGCGTTGTTTTGATTTTATAACGCCACATGTTCATGCTGGGGTTTCAACTGGGGAAATAGATAGATTGGTTGCAGATTTTTTGCACGCTAATGGGGCGCGTTCATCTGATTTAGGATACGAAGGTTATCCAAAGAGTATATGTACGTCAGTCAATGATGTCATTGTTCATGGTATTCCCAGTGATGATGTAATACTACATGATGGCGATATTGTAAATGTTGATTTAACGGCAGAGTATAAGGGTTTTCATGGTGATGCATCACGTATGTTTATGATTGGTAATGTGTCGCCCAAGGCGCGTGAATTGGTTCAGACGTGTCAGGACGCGCTTAATGCTGCGATTTCTATTTGTGCACCTGGTGTTCCGTTGTCGGAAATTGGTAAAACAATAGAAGCGGTTGTTAAACCCCATGGGTTTTCAATATCACGTGACTTTGTTGGTCATGGCATAGGCAAGGTTATGCATGATGATCCACAAATTTATCATTTCTATGATAAAATGTGGGATAATGTAAAAATGGTTCCTGGGTTGGTATTTACGATTGAACCCATGATAAATACGGGACGCCCTGAATGCAAAATTGATGCCGATGGTTGGACCGCACGCACGGTTGATGGCGGACTGTCTGCACAATGGGAACATACATTGGGAATAACCGAAGATGGTGTAATAATTTTTACTGAAAAAATGGTGTAAGATATTGGCAAATCAAGATTCTGATTTTCACGCGGGACATCGTGAACGGTTGCGTCAAAAATTTTTAGACGACAAGTTGTCTGATGCGGAAAAATTAGAATTAATGTTGGGGTATATTATTCCACGTCGTGATGTGCGCGTTTTGTCGCACCAGTTAATATCAGAATTTGGAAATTTATCGGGTGTGTTAACCGCACAATTTGATAAACTGGTGGCATTCAAAGGAATGGGACGCAACAGTGCAATATTTATCAAATTAATAAATCAACTAATGTTAGACGGATATAAATTTCAGATGAAACAACAACCGTTTTTTCATAACCCAGATGTGCTGTATAATTATTGTCTAAATTTGTTTGCTGGTAAAACAGTTGAAGAATTTCACGTGTTGTTTTTAGATGGTGATTCCAGATTGCTGGAAGATTGGACGCATACATGTGGAACGGTTAATACATCAGAAGTGTATCCGCGGGAAATTGTGCAACGTGCGATGGCATTAAATTCGCGGCGATTGGTTTTGTTGCATAATCACCCCAGTGCTCAGGCCGTATTTTCCCAGGATGATGCGATTACCACACAACGTTTGGCAAATTTATTGCATGCCATTGGCATAGAATTGTTTGATCATTTGCTGATTGCGGGTGGCATAGTAAATTCAGCTAAATCTGCACATATATTCAACACGCCACATAATTAATATGTGACACCGCTGTCATAGATATTCATACGCTCATATTGTTCAAATTCATTATATGTGGACATTTTTTTTGTGTTTTCTATGTTCAAAATCTCATTAACCCTATCTATTGGAATGGTTATAGTTTCACAGATGTTTTGTGTTATGTCTTTACCCCATATAAAACTAACGATTGGAACGGTGGCCCCGACAATGCCGAATATTAATCCCAGGTTACGTAAATTTATAAAAATATCATTTTTAGCACCACGCAATAAACCAAAGCCCCAGCCCATTAACATAAAACCTGCGATTGCAATTAAAATAACCCACGCGTAATCTAAAAACGTTGTGAATCCAGTTAAGACACAGGACGGATCAATAATATATAATGCCCTGGCATCATATCCACTTACATTATATCCCATATCTGTTAATATTTTGACCAGTAAATTTATATCCATCGTGTTTTACTTGTTGGTATTTGATAAATCCAGGAATCCAGGTACCGTAAAATCGTCATCATTTGCCGCAACGCCAGCCCATCCAAATAAATCACCCATTATGCCGCCTTCGTCATGCTTGGCCTTCTTAAAGGGTAAAATGTTTTTTAATTTACCAATTTTGCTGCGCGTATTACTTTTTGGTGTTGCAGATATTTTATGCTGATTTTCAATAAATTCTGTCGCCAGTTGTTGTAATGTTGCATCTTCTGTTGCATCTATATTGTCAGTATCCAAATCAACAGATTCTGATTCTTGGGGGTGTTCTGGTTCTTCATCTTCACGCAAGGGTTCCATAGATTCCAATAATTCTTCCAATGTTTTTTCAACGGCAGGTTCTGACTCATTCGGTATGTCGTTAACGATAATTTCATCAACCTGGATAGTTTCTGTGGATTCTGCTGGTATTTCTGGGGTGTCTGTTTCTGTGATTTCTACACTTGCCTCAGATATTGTTATTGTCGCAGGTGGTGTCTCGGAATCTGTGTTTTCCTCTGGTTGTGTTTCCTCAAGTGATGGGGTGTCTGAACCTAATACGGATAATATTGGAATTACGGGTTCGGCTGGCTCAGATACGGGTTGATTTGTATTCGTGGTGGCTTTCCGACCGCGTTTTGGTTTCGCTGCGATTGGTTTTTCCACAGGCGCATCGGATTCAATATTATTTGCATCGGTTGGGATGACTTCTTCAAACTTGTTGTCCAAAGAATCATCTGCATCCACAGGGACACCAAATAATACAGTATCATCGCTTAGTGCTATGGCGGTGCGCACTTCTTCAAATGCCGCGCGTACGTCCGCTATGTTAAACTGTTCTGCGCCAGATATATAAATAATTTTTGTTTTCATAACTAATAGCCTAGATTTAAATAATGACCTGATGGCAGATATTATATCACATTTTAGGGTTGAACGCATATAAAAAATATCTTAAAATATATTTGTGATGACTGATTTAAAACAACAAATTTTTCAAGAACTGGATGTTTTGGAAAAGGCGGTTTCCGGTTTGCAATGTGATGCAGATACGGCGGGTCGTCAAACAGATTTAGAGGTTGCAATTCTAACCCAACAGGTCAAGAGTTTACGTGCTAAAAATATGATGGCGGTTAAAACGATTGATAAATCTATATCTATTCTGGAAAAAATGAAGGCCGGCGCATGAGTGTTGTTTCCATACCAATTATAAACAAAAATTATCCAATGGGCTGTGAAGATGGTCAGGAAGGTCGTCTGATTGATTTGGGCAAAATGGTTGACCGCCGTGCGCGTGAGATTTTGGATAAAATCGGGCCGTTGTCAGAAAGTTCGTTGTTGGCAACATTGTGTATTGTTTTGGCTGACGAGGTTCAGAATAAACCAACACCCGTTGCTGATGATTCTGATTTGCGTGAAATATTGGCGCGTATTCGTGAAATTAAGAAAAAAATAAATAAATAAAAAAACACGCTTTTTTTAGCGTGTTAAACGTTGTTTGATATTTATTATCTTGTGTAACAATTTTTCAATCATCATCGGCTTGTCAAACATTTCTTGTTCGGCTTTTTCTGCCAAGGATAGTTTGCTGGCACTGTAATCAAGCAATTCTTTGGTTGCCTGTGGACAAGACGTGTCA
Organism: Candidatus Enterousia scatequi; assembly: GCA_018064405.1. Taxonomy (GTDB): domain Bacteria; phylum Pseudomonadota; class Alphaproteobacteria; order Rs-D84; family Rs-D84; genus Enterousia; species Enterousia scatequi. Next base: position 9,367 of record JAGHVG010000007.1, read on the forward strand.
TTTATATGCAATTCATCATTGCTGATGTTTCCTTCCAAAATCTCCATTTCCCTATCCTTTTTTTTGACAAAAAACCAGCACGTGGCTGGTTTTATAAAAAAATTAATGTGACATTTTCCCTTCGGTAAATACAACGTGTTTACGTAATTTTGGGTCGTATTTACGGAATTTCATTTTGCCAGCTGTGTTTTCAGATTTTGTATTTTTTGTTGTTGTATAATAAAAACCTGTTTCCTTGTTTTCCAGCTTTACAACTTCTTTACTACCTTTTTTAGATGCCATTTTCAATACCTTTATTGTGTATAGGGGTAATACTATGTCAAATTTTAGTGGAAATCAAGTTATTTTTATCATAAAATGTGCAATACGGGCGTATGGCGAAATTGGTAGACGCGCTGGATTTAGGTTCCAGTGGGGAAACCCATCAGAGTTCAAATCTCTGTACGCCCACCAATATAAAAATCACTTGCACCAAAAATACAAATTATAATACAAGGCAGGTGATAGAAAAGAAACCGTATACACAATAGCAGACGCATTTATAATTTTACCCGTCTTTTACACCGCCCAAACTGGCGGGTTTTTGTTATAAATAACACGATTTAATCTGGTTGCGAAAATTTAAAAATACATACAAAAAACAAACAATTAAATACAAAAAAAGTGGTGGAAAAAAACCAAGGTTTAAAGTCAACCACTTTTTGTATGATTTTGCTGTTGTTTAAAAATTCGCTGTAAGCCACAGTGGGTGTGCGTTTGCACTGTTTTTATGGTGTTGGTCTGTTAGGGGCCTGATGGGGTGGTGCAAAAACCTTGGTTTATGTACCATTATATTTGTGATACTTATTGGTTTTTTTGGTGGTGTATTTAGCGCA